>RGVD01000136.1 GCA_010027395.1 Bacteroidota bacterium | reverse complement strand
CACTTCTTTGTCCAAAGGGGTCGTAGCAGCATTGTCAAAATATACTTTCATAGATTTATATTTTTTATTTCAAACTTATGTAGCCTATTAATTTGTAAACCAGTTTAGCCATAGTAAACTCACTTAAAATAGTGCCTTTTTTAGGAGCAATTTCCACCACATCAAAACCAACGATATTGCGCGATGCAACCACTTGTTTTAAGAAATTAACCGTTTCGTTCCATTGCATTCCATTTGGCTCGGCAGTACCTACAGCTGGGACAATAGATGGATCAAAGCCGTCCGCATCAATGCTAATATAAACATTAGGTCCCAAGGTTTTCAATGCATCGTCAGCCCAATTTGGATTATTTCTAACTTGGTGTGCATAGAAAGTATGTATGTTATCACTTTGTTTGATTAGCAGTGATTCTTCAATACATTGAGCACGAATACCAATCTGTGTTAAAGGAACATTCAAATCATGAACGCGAGCCATAACGCTTGCATGCGAGTATGGATTGCCTTGATATTCCATACGCAAATCACTGTGCGCGTCAATCTGCAGCACATGCACATCATCGTATTTTTGTTTGATAGCCTTCACACAACCCAATGAAATGGTGTGTTCAGCACCCAAAGTAATTGGGAATTTACCAGCTTTTATTAGTTTATAGGTTTCTTTTTCAATTAAATCTACAGCCTTTTTGTCCACCTTGTTTTTGAAATCCATAGGTGGTAGCGTGCAAATACCACCCTTTAAGTAAGTTTCTTGATCCAATTCCTCATCATACAATTCTACAAAATGTGATGCATTTATTATGGCAGCAGGACCTTTGTCTGAGCCTGCTATATAGGACGATGTATATTCGTAGGGTGCGGATTGAATAACATATGTAGATTTATCAAAACTGTAAAAATCCTCATCTTCAATGGCCAAAAAATTCTTTTTATGGTTGTAGTATTTCATAATATTTTCTAGTGAGCAAAGATGTACAAATTTTAAAAATAAAGAATAGCATAAATTGATTAATTTTACTGACGTTTATTTCTAGTATAAAAACCAAATCATGTAAATTTTCATACTGGTTATTATTCATTTTCATAATTCTTTTTAAATTTGCACCACTAACCTAACAAACATTTAATGAAAACAAAACAATTGTTATTAATCCTTGCCACAGCGAGTGCATTGGTTTTCTCATGCAAAAAAGATGATGAAAACAAAACTCCAATCCAAAACCCTAATCCCAATCCATCAAATTCGTGCAGTCTTTCTTCATCTATGCTGAACGATACTGGATACACGGCCTTATTTTATAATACAAATGGAAGCATTACCGGGTTTGTTGAGAAAAATCCAAGTGCTGATACAAGTAAAATTGAATTGATTTATGACGGTAAAATTGTAACTGTATCTGCTAATGGAGTAACTGCAGGTACCTACTACCTTAATAGTAAAGGTTATGCCGATAGCCTCATTGTTGATCTCTCAATCATACGAATGGCTACTTATAATACTTACGATTCTAATGGTTATTTAATTAGCCAAAATGAATCATTCGAATTTTTGGGTACAAATTCTACTACAATCAGAACTTATACCTATTCAGGTGGTAACTTAAGCAAAATGACTGAAGAATCGGATGGAAAAACAACAGTGACTACCTACGAATATTTTACAGATAAAGATAATAAATTCGCTAAAAACAATTTGGATGCATTGTTTATGGGTAAGCCCAATGCCAATTTAACTAAAACCGAAACAATAGATGGTGTTTTATCAAATAGCTATGCTTATGAGTTTGATAGCAAATCTAATCCAACTAAACAAACTGCCACTGATGCCCAAGGCGCCAAGAACATTGTTGTTTACAATTGGTCTTGTAAATAATTTTAAAACAATTTTTTTATTGAAAAGCCGACTTATGTCGGCTTTTTTTATTGCCATATTTCCCCAAAAGTATATTTTTGTTTTTGCATAACATTCAATCTATGAAGACAAAGCCAACTTTTTCAAATACCGATGAATATATTGCTTGTTTTCCTATTCAAACTCAAAAAATTTTACATCAAATTCGCAAAACCATTCAATTGGCTGCCCCTGATGCCGAAGAGTTAATTAGCTATCAAATGCCGGCATTTAAACAAAATGGTGTTTTGGTATATTTCGCAGCCTATAAAAAACATATTGGCTTCTACCCCACTGCTTCTGGAGTTATAGCTTTTCAAGATCAAATTTTAGAATATAAAAGTTCAAAAGGTGCTATTCAGTTTCCAATTGATAAACCTATGCCACTAGATTTGATTGAAGGTATTGTTAAATACAGAATCGAGGCTAATGCAGTAAAATCTAAGAAGAAAAAGGCATTGAAAGCCTAATATTGCATCATAATTTATTTTGCAAATTGAACGAGCAATCTTATATAATTTTCTATGATGGTATCTGTGGCCTCTGTAATCGTGCAGTTCAACTTATAATTAGGCTCGATAAAAAAGAAATTTTTAGGTTCGCTGCTTTGGATTCTGATTTTGCTAAAGTGCATTTGGAGTCTAAAAGCATCAAAAGAGAGAATTTTGATTCCATCATATTAATCATTTATAACAAACAATACTTTTATTCTGAAGCCATTTTGAAAATTTTTTCGTTATTAGGATTTCCTTATAAGCTGTTGTTGCTTGCTTATATATTACCTAAATCACTCAGAGATTGGATTTATAAATGGATTGCTCGCAACCGTTATAAAATTTGGGGTAAATATGATTCTTGCCCTATACCTAAAGAGCATCAAAGGAAATTATTTTTTCAATAGCCGTTAAAAAAAATCATTCACTGATTAGGCTTGTTTTACTTATTATTGAGCAAAATTATGAGAATGAAAAAATATATAAAACTAGTTTTCATGCTACTTGTAGTAGCCAAGGTGTTTGCACAAAACAAAGAATTAAGCATAGAGGATGCTGTTTTAAAAGGAAGAACAACACTTGCCCCAGAACGACTTCCTCAATTGCAGTGGATTCCACAAAGCAATTCGTTTAGCTATGTTGGTAAGAAAAATGGCTTAGAAATTTTACTAGTAGCTAATACATCAAACCTAAAAAGAGATACTATTTTAACAATAGAAGAACTGAGTAAATCCTATTTTAATATTACTGCTGATAATAAAAAAATAGAACGTTTTCCTACCCTTACATGGGAGTCATCTGGTAATTTTAGATATGTGTATAATAATGCTGTTTACAATTTTGATGTATCCAATAAACAATCCAGCATATTGGTAAAAGCACCGAAAAATGCTGAGGACTTGGACTATGATGCCAAAACAAAAAGATTGGTCTATACTGTAAATAACAATTTATTTTATGCCGACATTAACTCAACTAAATTGAACAACAGCAAGTCGCTTGATCAAGATTTTATATCTGCTAAAGAGAATGCCATAACACAGGACGGCAGCTACGAAGTATTAAATGGCAAAGCTGTTCATCGAAATGAGTTCGGTATAAATAAAGGTACATTTTTTAGCCCAACAGGTAATAAATTAGCTTATTATAAAATGAACCAAGTTATGGTTGCAGATTATACAATTAATCATAATGAAAGTGATGAGAATACACGGAAAGTTGCTACTGCTGAAAAAATAAAATACCCTATGGCAGGTACTGCCAATCATTTGGTTAAGCTTTATTTATATGACTTCGCAAAGAAAGTGTCTTTAGAAGTAAAGACTGAAAACAATGTGGATCAGTATTTAACCAATATTGCTTGGAGTCCTGATGAAGAGTATATTTACATTGCTATCGTAAACCGCAACCAATGGGAAATGAAATTAAATATGTATGATGGTAAAACCGGTGTATTTATTAGAACTATATTTAAAGAGCAAAATGAAAAATATGTAGAGCCTGAAAAACCTATGTATTTTATCAATAATAATCCTAAAACCTTTTTATGGCTGAGCGAAAGAGATGGATACAATCATTTGTATTACTACAACCGTAATGGCGAAATGATGAAACAACTGACGCATGGAAATACCCCAATAACAGATTATTTAGGGACAGACCAAAAAGGAAATATCGCTTACTACATGGCCTTCAGTGAAAATGGCTTAGATAAACACTTGTACTCAGTCGAAATTAAAACGGGTAAAACAACTCAAATTACAAGGTTCCCAGGTCAGCATTCTGTATTGCTTAGCGACATGGGAAAATATGTGATTGATAACTTTACCAATACTGAAATTCCAAGAAGGATTAATTTGATAGACGTAAAGGGTGTTGAGTATGGGAGTATCTTAAATTCTTCAAATCCGATAGAGTCTTACAAGCATTGCGACATCAAGCTTTTTAGCATTCCATCAAGAGATAATACAGTGAAATTGAATTGCAGAACCATACTGCCAGCTGACTTTGATTCGACAAAAAAATACCCTGTTCTGGTCTATGTATATGGTGGCCCTCATGCCCAAATGATTACCAACTCATGGTTGGGTGGTGCAGACCTCTGGTTGTATTATATGGCACAAAAAGGTTATGTGATTTTTACCATGGACAACCGCGGTTCGTTAAACAGAGGTTTCGAATTTGAAAGTGCTACTTATAGAAAATTAGGTACAGTAGAAATGGACGACCAACTAGCTGGAGTTGATTACCTAATTAAACAAAAATATGTCGACCAAACCCGCATTGGTGTGTATGGTTGGAGCTTTGGTGGATTTATGACTACCTCTTTGATGACCCGTTCACCAGGGGTTTATAAAGTGGGTGTAGCAGGCGGCCCAGTTATCGATTGGAGATTATATGAAATTATGTACACCGAAAGGTATATGGATACCCCTAAAGAAAACGAAAATGGTTATAAAATTGCTGATTTAACCAATTATGTAAAAGACTTAAAAGGTAAACTACTTCTTATCCATGGAACAAGTGATAATGTAGTGCTATGGCAACATACCCTAACCTATCTACAAAAATGTGTTGAAGAAGGAGTCTTGGTTGATTACTTTGTATATCCTGGTCATGAACATAATGTGCTTGGTAAAGATAGGGTGCATTTGATGAAAAAGATTACACAGTATTTCAAAGAAAATCTTTAATGAAGTGCTTGGGAATTGGATTGAAATCAATGCAAATTATTTTGAATGTTGTTATTTAATTTTCAATTAATACCTAAACATTATACCATGAAAAATAAAATAAACTTAAAGTGGTTGCCACAGCCAGAAGAACACGATTATATGGCAGCCATGTCTTATCTAAGTTTAATTTATGAATTAGCACAAGCAAAGCAGTTTGTAGAAAAACTTGAAAAAGCCATTGTAGTGGAATTTAAGTCAAAAGATATTTTTAGAGCTAGTAGCCTTTCATTACTGGGTATAAGCAATAAACGTGTAAAGAGAGATTTAAAAAAAATTGAAAAGGGAATTAGCCTTTCTCCTATATTATTAGTGCGTGATTCAATAAATGGTAAAGTGGTTATAGTTGACGGCTACCATAGATTATGCGCAGTTTATGCACTTGATGAGGATTTAATGATTGCTTGTAAAATAGTTTAATAAAAACAAATCTAAAGGCCATTTTACTATGCTTTTATTGCCCAGCGTAACTTAGCCGAACGGGCCCTTGGATTGCTTGCCACTTCCTCTGGACTTGGTCTAATAGGTTCGGGTGAGATTTCACTATATACACCTTGTCTATAAAATGCCTGAAAAGCTTTTTTTACCCTGCGATCTTCACCTGAATGAAATGATAAAATGGCTACCTTTCCTCCCTCGTCTAAAGCATCTGGCAGCTTTTGAAGAAAAGCATTCAATACGCCAAACTCATCGTTTACTTCTATTCGCAATGCTTGAAAAGTTCTTTGGCAAGATTTTTTAATCATGTCTTTGCTTTCAGAAGCAGGAAAAAAATCAAGTGCTTCCTTTATGCAATCCTTCAATTGTGTGGTAGTTTGAATTTTGCCACCACTTTTAATGGTTTTGATAATGGCTTCTGCAATCACGTCTGCATAAGGTTCATCTGAGTTTTCAATTAACAACTCTTCTAGCTTTTGTTGTGATATATTTTCTAACAACCTAGCGGCTGATTTACCATTATATGGGTTCAATCTCAAATCCAATGGGCCATCTACTTTTAATGAAAATCCCCTTTCAGGGTTATCAATCTGCATGGATGAAACACCTAAATCAGCCAAGATAAAATTCAAAAGCCCTGCTTCTTCAACTATCAAATCTAAACCTGCAAAATTCATTTTCTTAATCACCACATCTGCTTCTCCAAAACCCTGCTTCTCTAATCTCTCTTTGGTTCTTGGCAATTCCAATGGGTCAACATCAGTGGCATATAATTTACCTTGGTGGTTTAATGCTTTTAATATTTCTAAACTATGACCACCATAGCCAAGTGTAGCATCCATGCCTACTTGACCGGGTTGCACATTAAGAAAATCCATAATTTCGTTCACGCAAATGGAACGATGCATGCCAGCTGGTGTATAACCTTTCTGTAATACTTTTTCTATATCTGCGGCATATCGCTCAGGCTGCAATTCCTTGTATTTATCTTTGAAAGTCTTGGGGTGAGTGCCTTTGTAACGCACTCTACGAGGGGGCTTAGAATCAGGATTCTCCATAAGGCAAAACTAATGAATTAATAATAGACTTCTCTCATAATTGAACGTCTTTGCGAACGAAGTGAAGCAATCTCCCGATAAACCAGATGGCTTCGTGCCTCGCCATGACGCTCTATATTTATTACTGAATTATAATAGAGTTACAATACATTGTTTTATGAAGTTATTATAATATAAACTTACCAATAGCAGCCATTTTGTTTTCTGTTTCAATCCATTCATTTTCTGGGATGGATGACGATGTGATACCAGCTCCAGCAAATTGATTGATCTGCTTCTCAAATATATGAGCACAACGTATATTCACATACAAATGTGATTGTTCTTCAAGATTTAATACCCCCACA
>RGVD01000135.1 GCA_010027395.1 Bacteroidota bacterium | reverse complement strand
TCTAAACGCAAAGTATCTCTTGCACCTAAGCCTGTAGGCATAATATCAAATTCTTTACCTGCTTCAAAAATGGCATCCCACATTTTACGAGCGTCTTTGTTCCATACATAAATTTCAAATCCACCAGCTCCTGTATAACCTGTGTTTGAGATAATCACATCATCGCAACCTGCCATGCTACCTCCACAGAAGGTATAATATTCCATAACACTAAGGTTTACATCTGTTAATTTTTGTAATACCTTAATGGCATTTGGTCCTTGAACGGCTAATAAACTCATGTCTTCACTCATGTTTTTCATCTCTACACCAAAAGTGTTGTGTTGGCTAATCCAGTTCCAATCTTTTTCAATGTTTGAAGCGTTTACTACCAAATAGTATTCGTTTTCATTCCAACGATATACCAATAAATCATCTACTATGCCACCCTCATTGTTTGGTAGGCAGCTATATTGTACTTTACCATCTGTAAGTTTGCTTGCATCGTTGGATGTTACCAATTGAATTAACTCCAATGCTTTTTCACCTTTAAGCATAAATTCACCCATGTGGCTCACATCAAAAACACCTACACTATTGCGCACAGCATTGTGTTCTTGAATTAAATTATTGTAAAGCACAGGCATATTGTACCCGGCAAATTCAATCATTTTCGCGCCAAGCGAAACGTGTAAGAAATCAGTAATTTGATGCATGGAAAATATGTCTGAAAAACGGCTATATAAAATTGCAAGTCAATAATAACAATCAACGGACAACCGCCAACTATATCTTCCTATCAAACCACTCTCTTCTACGTGGTGGTAATTTTAGGTCTTGAAGCATACTTGCTTTAGCTCTTATCTCAAAAATAAAATATTGGTAACCGCTAGGAGCAATGGGCATCCAATTAAAGGTAAACATCCAACAATGTAAATCACGTTTCAAGTCAAGTGAAAGTGAAGATATCTTGCTATTTACAAAATCGTATCCACTCGAATAACCGAAGTTCCAATTTTTGGTAGGTGTTACTGATCCACTCACCCCTAAGGTTTGAATGTACTCATTTCTTGCGTAATAAGAATAAGGTGCATTTGCATCATAACTCAATGTGTAATTAAAAGACATATTCCATGGAATATTAAAAACAGTATATCCCATCTTTTCCATCTCCTTGTTGCGCTCTGTTTTGTGCTTTTGAAGCTTCTTAAAGGTTTCAGGACTTAAAGAAAAACTAGCCCCTATATTTGCATTGGTTATTCTTCCTAAAATACCAAATTCATTTATATAAAGTCTATTTACTCTAACTAAATTGATAGTGTTAGTAGCAACCTTGTTTACCACCACATTTACATACGGGTCAATAGTTGAGTGGAAGCGCAATTGTACATTCTTGAGTATGGTTGTAAACGCATTAAAGCTAAGTGTGCTGAAGCGCATTGAATCTGCAAAAATATTGTAGGAACCATTCATGCTAATTGATTCAAACAATTTTACTTTTTCTTCCTTCATCGCAGTGTCTTTGCCAGTGCGTACTTTCATTTCAATATTGTTATCAAAGCCAAAGGTGATATTACCTTGTTTTCCAGTGCCAGGGGCACTGGCTCCAGTTCCTTCGAAGATCGAATACTTATACTCTTTACCCGTTGAGTCTTTATAGGTTTTATACATTCCCCACATGGCATCACTAAAGTCGGGAGTGAAGCTGAAACCAAAATTAGGATTGATAACATGCCTGATTGCTGCAATTTTACCTTTACTGAAATTTACTTGTCCATACCATCTTGTTGTCAAACTAGCATTGGTCCCAAAACTATATGCCCTTCCAAATTCTTTTACCTTTCTTGTTACTATTTGGTTTTTTAGTTCGCCTGTATCTTCTATGTCTTTTCTAATGGTTTGAAAGGTCCAACTTTCTCTATAGTTTAAAGATGTTGAAAGGGTGTAATATTTGAATAATTTAAATGAGGTTTGCAAAGGAATGGCATGATTGATACTGTATCTATATGTGGTATCTAAATAGTTTATCCATTGGCTTTCGGTTCTATTCCTTAGTAGTAAAGAATCTTTAGTATTTATTGTACCGCTTATACTTCCGGTATAGTTGGTACTTATATTCTCATACCACTTATCAGCAGTGGGTTTCCATTTTGGTTTTAAAGGTTGAAAACTACTAACCGTAAAATTAACATCCGGTAAAGTGATGGATAAATCTCTGGTCTGAGTATTCTGTGAAATACGAGTATTTGTAGAAAGGTTGTATTTACCTTTTGCAAAAGATTTATTGTAAGAAATACCTGAAGTGATGGTATTGGCAAAACCTAGGTTGTTTCTGTTAAAACTATTTTGAGCATAATAATTAGCACTTACTAAATTTACATTGGCTGTGAAGTTAACATTAGGCCTAGCTTTTGGGTCCATTCTATGACTCCAAATAAAGTTAAACTGCGTGTTTTCATTGTAGGTGGGGTCTTCAACATTTCCATTTTTGTTTTTGAAATACTCGAAACTAAGATTGCCTCCATATCGATATCTATTCGCGTATCTTGTGTTTAGCCTAACAGCATAACTCAGATTGGTCCAAACATCTCCTGTTACACTTAAATCGAATTTGTCGGACAGGCCAAAGTAATAGCCACCTCTATTTAAAAAATATCCTCTTCCTGGAGAAAAGCCGTAGGCAGGAATTATCACACCAGATTGTTGTCCTCTTTTTAAAGGAAATATGCCAAATGGAAGGATAGGAGGTGTTCTTATTCCTTCAAAGACTAATCTTGCAGGGCCCGTAATAACTTTTTTACCAGGCACTACTTTTAATTTTGAAGCTTCTATATAAAAATGAGGATCATCTATTTGATCGCAAGTAGTATAATATGCGTCTTTAATATAAAAATTATTTTCTTGGTCGCGTTTTACTTTTTGACCCCTAATATACCCTTCTCCTTCTTTGGTTTTAAATTCTTTTAGATACCCTTTGTTCGTGTTATAGTTAAAAGTAATTTCTTGGGCCTTGTATTCAGTTCCTCCTTGCTTAAATTGGGGTGTTCCCACCAATTCACCCGTTGAATCTTCTTTTCCATAACTTTTGAAAGTATTCTTGTTCAAATCGATTTCTAAAATCTCAGATTTGTTCGTTAAATCTCCATAATTGACTTGTGCATTCCCAAAAAGGTACACGGTTTTGTTAGTTTCTGTATAAACAATTGAGTCGTCAGCAGAATATTTTACCTTAGTTTTGATTGCTGATTTAGTCCTTGGTAAATAATTGCTATCTTTTTGATTATCATTGGTAGAGTCTTGATTATTTAAACTGCGGTTAATTCCGTTTAAATTGCTTTTAGTTGAAATTAAACTATCTGATAATCTGTTATTTGTATTTTTTGTTGAATTATAACTAGTATTAGTTATTGCTGTTTTCGCTTTAGTTCTATTAACTTGCTGCGAAATAGACATATATGGTATTGCTAAAAATAGCAAAAAACCACATAGGAATTTCTTTGGCAAGGACCTTGCAAAATGTTTTTGACGAATTATATATTTTGAATCAGATGTTATCAATGGGCACAAAACTAACTAAACTATTAAACTTCACGAAACTTGAAAATTTCGTGCCGTTTATTATTGTGTTGGTAATTTTATGTGCAGCCAAACCTGCTTTGCATAACAAACAAGTGAGAGTCATTGTAATAGACGCTGGACATGGTGGTAAAGACCCAGGTTGCAACTATAACGGAGTAAAAGAAAAAGATGTTACCCTGCAAATTGCATTGGCAACTGGAAAAAAAATTCAAGAGCTTTTGCCTGATGTGAAAATTATCTACACACGTAACTCGGATAGGTTTATAGAACTTCATCAAAGGGCTGAAATAGCTAACAAGGCAGAAGCAGATTTATTTATATCTATACATTGTAATGCCAATAAAAATGTGAATGTTTCCGGTACCGAAACATTTGCTATGGGATTGCACAAAGCCAACGATAACCTAGATGTATCCATGCGTGAAAATGGAGCTATTTTATTAGAAAGTAATTATCAAGAAAATTACGAAGGTTTTGACCCTAATTCTCCTGAAACCCACATTATTTTATCACTTTATCAAAATGCTTATTTAGACAAGAGCCTAAAATTAGCTTCTAAAATTGAGCAAAACCTTGGTAAACAGATTGAAAGATTTAGTAGAGGTGTCAAGCAAGCAGGCTTTCTGGTGCTATGGCAAACCAAAATGCCGAGCATTTTAATTGAAACCGGCTTTTTAAGTAATAAGTCTGACAGAGAAATGCTTAATAGCGAAAATGGTGTGGATAAAATTTCTGCAGGCATAGCCCGTTCAGTAGCTGATTACAAGCAATTGGGCGAAAGTTCTTTAGTCAAAAATTAATTCCTCAATATTTCTTTCCCTATGATTTGGCTAAATTTTATATTTTTGCCTAAATTATTTTTGTCTTGAAAACTAAAGAATTCAAAGTTGGTTTATTTGTAGCCGCTGCCATTACTGTTTTATATTTTGGGTATAATTTTTTAAAAGGAAAAAAATTTTTCTCCTCTTATAATAGGTACTATGTTGTTTATAACAGCGTTGATGGTGTAGTAAACTCCACACCTGTTTATATTAATGGTTTTAAAGTAGGTCAGGTTGAGAAAATTGGTTTAGCAGATGAGGCTAACACTGACAAAATTTTGGTTACATTATTTGTAAATGAAAAAATAAGAATAGGTAAAGGAAGCACCTCACTCATTAGTAGCCAAGATTTATTGGGCGGCAAGGCCATAAAGATACTTTTGAATGATACCAATGCCTACCTTAGCGATGAAGATACTCTTGTTGGGGACAAAGAAATGGATTTAACCACCTCAATTAGTAATATGGTGGCCCCCATAAAAGATAAGAGCGAACAAGTTCTCATCACTTTAGACAAAGTTTTGGGGTCCTTAAGACAAGTTTTTGATAACAAAGGAACACAGAACTTATCTAATACACTTATTGATTTAAGTGCTACACTTCATAACCTAAGAAATACAACTGAAACCATCAATGCGTTTGCTTCAAGTGAAAGTATTCATTTGCAAAAAGCAAGTAGAAATGTAGAAACCATAACTTCTAGCATTGCTAAAAACAGCGATAACCTCAATAAAATGATTAAGAATTTGAGCATAATATCAGATTCTCTTTCTAAATCAAATATGAAGAGTACTATTAATAATTTAGAAAAGGTGAGTGCTGAAATGGCTTTGCTTTTACAAAAGATTAATAAAGGTGAAGGAACCATGGGCAAATTAGCCAATGATAAAGAATTATATGATAACCTAAATAAATCTACTGCAGAATTGCAATTACTTTTGGCCGATCTTCATAAAAATCCATCTAGATATGTGCATTTTTCGGTTTTTGGAGGCGGATCTAAACCAAAAGACAATACCAAAACAAAATAATTTTAGGTTTTTAGCGTTTTCGATCAGTTAAGCCTTTCTAAAATCTTAAACTTGATATTGCTAATTTTGCCACTAATAATACATCTTGGCTCGCTTAATTTTTATTTTATTTAAGATTATCAAATCGTTTTATTTAGATAGATTCTAAATAAAATTTATTTCAGAATTGATATTCCCTTTTGCTTTTTGTTTTTATATTCGCGAGCCTTTAATAAGCTAGATTTGACGAAAGTCAGATTTTAAAATGGCAATGCTGTAATAGCTTTGTAAGCGTTTCGTAAAAAAATATTTTTGTAAATGAAGTTCCATAAATTACTATCGTTTTTAACTGCACTCCTATTATCGACAAATCTTTTATTTGCCGATGCAGCGGAAGGAGAAAAATTATTTAATGCTAATTGTACTGCATGTCACGCTATAAATGACAAAGTGGTTGGTCCAGCTCTAAAAGATGTAGACAAGCGTCACACCGAAACTTGGATTATTAAGTGGGTTAAAAACTCACAAGCCATGGTTAAATCTGGTGATGCTGAAGCACTGAAGATTTACAATGAGTACAATCAATCAGTAATGACGGCATTTCCTCAGTTTAGCGATGCTCAAATAAAATCTATATTAGACTATGTAAAAACAGGTGGTCCCGCTAAACCTGTTGAAGCTACAACAGCAGATGCAGTGGCTAAACCAGCAGGTGATAGTTTTTATAATGACACTACTTTCTATGGTTTGTTAATCATCTCAGTCATCTTATTGGTAATTGTTTGGGTATTGGTGAGCATTAGAAAAGTAGTTAACCAACTATTCGTTCAAAAACGTCCAGAGGCAGCTGCTGATATGATTCAGCATGTTAGTTGGAAAGACAACCGCAAATCTTTCCGTTACAAGTTATTTAAAAAACACCCTGTTGTTGGTACTTTAGTTGTAATGGGTATGTTTACCATTGTTTTTGGTCTAATCGGATTTGATTATGGTAATAAAAAAGTAGGTGTTCAAAAAGGATACGCTCCGACTCAACCAATTGCATATTCTCATGAGTTGCATGCAGGTAAATATAAAATTAACTGCCAATACTGCCACTCTAGTGCAGATAAGAGCAAGCAAGCATCTATTCCTTCAGCAAGCACATGTATGAACTGTCATGCGCATGTTCAAGCCAAAGAAAAATACAATGGCACAGTGTCTCCTGAAATTCAAAAAATTTATACTGCTGTGGGTTGGGACCCTGAAAAACGTGCTTATATCCCAGATTACAAAAAACAACCTATTAAGTGGATTCGTATCCACAACCTACCTGACCATGCATACTTTAACCATGCACAACATGTTAAAATTGGTAAAGTTGAGTGTCAAGCTTGTCATGGTCCAATTGAGACTATGAAAGTGGTAAGCCAACAACGCAGCTTGCAAATGGGATGGTGTATTAACTGCCACCGTGAAGCCAAAGTGGATGTTGCCAACAACAAATACTATGAAGAATTGCACAAAAATTTGAAAGCTGAAGGCAAAAGCATTACAGTTGCTCAAAATGGTGGTTTAGAATGTGCTAAATG
>RGVD01000134.1 GCA_010027395.1 Bacteroidota bacterium | reverse complement strand
AAGCGGGTTTTAATCGTGCTACACCCGTTGCTCCTGCTAAAAGTATGGTCAATGTGTATGATGCCGTTGCCAATTTTACCAAACCTTTTGATGTGATGGAGATTATTGAAAGGCTTGTAGATGCAGATAGCTTCGACCCATACAAAGAATTATATGGCAAAACCATTACCTGCGGCTATGCCCGCCTAGATGGTTGGGCAGTGGGCATTGTAGCCAATAACCGCCAAGTGGTAAAAGCCAAAAAACCTAAACAAAGTGCATCTGACAATCCTGTTGAAATGCAAATAGGTGGTGTGATATACAGTGATAGCGCTGACAAAGCAGCTCACTTTATTATGAATTGTAACCAGAAGAAAATTCCTTTAGTGTTCTTACAAGATGTTACAGGATTTATGGTAGGTAGCCGAAGTGAACATGGCGGTATTATTAAAGATGGTGCTAAGTTGGTGAATGCTCAAGCCAATTCTGTTGTACCAAAGTTTACCATCATCACGGGCAATAGCTATGGTGCGGGTAATTATGCCATGTGCGGCAAAGCCTATGACCCACGCTTAATAGCTGCATGGCCGAATGCTAACATAGCGGTTATGGGTGGTGCACAAGCTGCAAAAGTTTTACTGCAAATAGAGGAGACTAGTTTAAAAGCAAAAGGTGAAGTGATTACAGAAGAAAAGAAAGCAGAATTACTTAAAACCATTACGGATAGATATACCAAACAAACTTCGCCATACTATGCAGCAGCTCGTCTTTGGGTAGATGCCATCATCAATCCAACAGAAACACGAAAATGGATAAGCATGGGTATAGAAGCAGCCAATCATGCCCCTATTACCAAAGAGTTTAGGCCAGGTGTGATAAGGGCTTAAGTATAAAAGATCAAAATAGTTAATGTATCCTCAGCAGTCTTTATGCTCTCGCAAGTGTTAAGCGCAGCGTCACTTGTGAGGATAAGTAAACAAAGTTTTTAACTTTGTAATAAACTCCCTTACAAAACCAACTCATCAAATAAACGCCTTGCTGTCCAATGCTCTCGCAAGTCAATGCTCTCGCAAGTGTTAAGCGAAGCGTCACTTGTGAGGATAAGTAAACAAAGTTTTTAACTTTGTATAAACTCCCTTACAAAACCAACTCCTCAAATAATCCCAATGCTCTCGCAAGTGTTAAGTGCAGCGTCACTTGTGAGGATAAGTAATCAAAGTTTTTAACTTTGTATAAACTCACTTACAAAACTAACTCCTCAAATAAACGCATTGCTGTCTTTTCCAAGTCACTACACATACCAGGGTGTGGCCTTGAAAGCTGAATAGCTGAACTCCTTACAGCCGTAAGCCATCTGAACCTTGATGGCACATCTAATTCTGCAATAGGGCCGCAGTGCTTTTCTCCATGGGCAATCTTAGCCAATGATTGAAGATTTTTTTCAATTTGCTCTACATCTATCTCTTTTGAAAAGGAGAATAATTTTGCTGAATCCAAGGCATAATGAACATTAATGAAAGCTTCTTTTTTGCAAAACAAAATGATGCCCACATTAATAAATTCTTCTCGCTCAACAACTGGCAAGACACGAATTACCGCATACTCATATAAGTGTTTCTCTTGCATGTTGGGCTTCATTAATAAATAAGTCGGTGTTCGATAAGCGAGTAAGAAAAAAGTTCAAATACATGTCTCGCAATTCAGCAGGTGATTTATCAGAATCGCTCCATACAAGCCACTCATTTGGTATTAAGTTGACAATCTCGGTCAGTTTATCAGGAGTTAATATTTGTTTGATTTCAGCATCAACTTTACTTAGCAAACTAGCTTGAGGTAAGAGCACATGTGTTCTAATAGTATTAAAAGGCGTTTTGCTAGCCGTTTCCCAATCAGTGCCACCATGATGAAAATACAAACAAGCGCCATGGTCTATCAACCACAGTTCTCTGTTCCATAGCAACATATTTGTGTTTCGAAAAGTGCGGTCAACATTGGTAATAAAGGCATCTAACCACACAATTTGAGAGGCAAGTTGGGCTTCAATTGTCTTCACCACAGGATCGAAATTAATGGCACCTGAAAGAAAATGTAAGGCTAAATTAAGGCCTTTACTTGCCTTCAACAAGTCTTGAATTTCTTCATCGGCTTCGGTTTGTCCAAAGGCTTCGTGCAAATCGGCAAACACCAATTCAGGCACCTTTAATCCAATGGCACGAGCTATTTCACCTCCTAATAGTTCTGCAATAAGAACCTTGGGACCATGCCCAGTTCCATTAAACTTTAGCACATATTTAAAATCATCATCACCTTCTGCTAAGGCAGGCAAAGAACCTCCTTCTCGCAAAGGTGTTATGTATCTTGTAATAGTTACTTTTCTCAAGCTTTGCATTTATGGTCTAATCAAGTTTATGCATACCACATCAGTTATGCAATCTAAAAGCCAAAATTAGCAATAATTTTAAAAGGAAAAAGGGCAGATTTCTATTGTCATTTTCAACTAATGCTAGTCAACCAAAAAATAGTCACAAAAAATTAATTACATATTATCGGTGAGATATAAGGAAGCCTAAAAGTTTGATGGGCATAATACGAGTTGTTTATTGCCACATTGAAACTTAGATTTTTCTTTTCTCTCAGTTTTCATAAATTGCCTTCGATTATTATCATTTTTATGACTGAATTTAAAGTTCGTACCATAGCTGAAATGACATCAGCAGGCGAGGATGCCGAAATTTTGTTTTGGGTAGGTTGTGCAGGAAGTTTTGATGAAAGAGCTCAAAAAATAACCAAAGCTGTGGCTAAAATTTTGCATGCAGCGGGTATTAAGTTCGCCATTCTAGCTACAGAAGAAGCTTGTACAGGAGATCCTGCAAAGCGTGCCGGGAATGAATTCCTATATCAAATGCTTGCTATGCAAAACATTACAACTTTAAATGCCTACAATATCAAAAAAATTGTAACTGCTTGCCCTCACTGTTTCAATACCATTAAGAATGAATACCCTGAAATGGGCGGTTCTTATGAGGTTTTACATCATACTACTCTTATTAATCAATTATTAAACGAAGGTAAGATAGCCATCAAAGGTGGCGCTTTCAAAGGCCAACGTATTACTTACCATGATAGCTGTTACTTAGGCAGAGCCAATAATATTTTTGAGGCTCCACGTGAGGTAATTGAAAAATTGGATGCTGAATTGGTGGAAATGAAACGAAGCAAAGCAAATGGCTTATGCTGTGGTGCAGGTGGCGCTCAAATGTTTAAAGATGCTGAACAAGGAAGCAATGAAGTAAATCTTGAAAGAATGGATGATGCCTTAGAAACCAAACCGGCTGTGGTAGCTGCTGCTTGTCCTTTTTGTATGACCATGCTAAGAGATGGTGTAAAACATCATAATAAAGAACAAGAGATTCAAGTGCTAGATATAGCAGAATTGGTTAGCAATGCAATGGACTTATAGTCATGCAACTTAATAAACACATATTTTTTACTCTCTTCCTGTTATTATCGAGCTGCTTTGTTTCAATAGCTCAACTAAACAATACGTATTTACAAGACAAAATTGACATTAGCCCCTCGGACAGCAATCGCATTGGCTTAAGCTTGAATGCGTTTAATTATATGCGAAATACTGAATATTATAGTAAAATTGAAGTGGGCCGTACACTTTTTGGTTATCAACTCAATCCAAGTTTATACTATCAAGTTAATCCATATTTAAAATTACAAGCAGGCGTATTTTTAAGAAATGATTTTGGGTCAGAAAACACATACACTTCCATTACATCCACCTTCACACTAAAAGCAAAAAAGAACAATTTCAGTATGCTCTTCGGCACGCTTGAAGGAGCTCTAAGTCACCGGATAATTGAACCTATGTTTGATATATCAAGGGTAATAGAAAATAGATTAGAAAACGGATTTCAAGTAAAATACACTAGCCAAAGAACCTTTTTTGATTCATGGATAAATTGGGAAAAGTATATTGAAAGAGGCTCTCCATATAAAGAACAGCTTACAACTGGGGGCAGTTTGCAGTTTGACTTAATTGAGCCTAATGCAAAACATAAGAATTGGCATATTATGCTCATATCACAATTTTTGCTCTCGCACCGTGGCGGACAAATTGATGAAGATACAATTAATCAATTGTATGTAAAAATGAATGCCGCTGCAGGCCTGAGAATTTCAAAAAGTTTCTCAAATAAATTTATTAAAGAGGTAAGATTAGAACCTTATTATCTGCTATACAAAGAAAACTCTAGTTCAGGAATGCCTTTTGATAATGGAAATGCCATGTATTTAAACGCATTTGTTGACACTAAATATCTGGGATTTATGCTGAGTTATTGGAATTCACAAAACTTTATTGCACCCAGAGGAACTGCTATTTTTCAAAGCCAAAGTATTGATAAATCAAGCTATTTTACTCCCAATTACAAAAGGGAATTGTTATTTCTAAGGATTCTTTACGAAAAACCCTTTTACAACAATTTATATATGACTGCTCGTTTAGAGCCCTTTTATGACTTTGCTTCTACCTCATTGGATTATTCATACTCGTTTTACTTAAGCTACAAGCAAAATTTCAATTTTGGGAAGGCAAAGTAATTTCACCCTACGTTTTATGCACTTCATCCCTGTTAAATCAAACTTAATCGAAAAATAATCGAAAGTGAATGTAACTTATTGCACATTTGTATTGTATTACAGAACAAATACTACAAAATTATGAAGGCAATTAAACATACTTTGATGGCTATTATGCTTTTAGGAGGCTTAACATTTAATACTTGCAAAAAAACAAAATCTCAATCGAGTATACCTATAAAAAGGGAAATAGCTACATCTGATAAGGAATGCGTGTAACAATTGAGCGGCCCAAAGTAATTTCATCAGCATATTCAAGTTCACCACCTATAGCAATTCCTCTTGAAATGGTGCTAATCTTTACATCTAATCCAGCCATTTTTTTTGAAAGATAATAAATGGTTGTGTCGCCTTCAGGAGTTGGGCTAAGCGCCATTATTACTTCTGAAATTTCTTCAGCCTTTACCCTCATAACCAACTCATCTATCTTCAATTCATCAGGGCCAATTCCATTCATAGGCGATATTACTCCACCAAGCACATGATACATACCGTTGTGCTGATTGGTATTTTCAATGGCAATTACATCTCTTAAATCTTCCACCACACAAATGGTTTGTAAGTTTCTTTTTGGGTTAGCACAGATATTACATAAATCGTAATCACTTACATTGTAGCATCTCTTACAATAGTTAATTTTTTCGCGCATATTAATCACGGCTTCGCCTAATTTGCGGGCATCTGAAGGAGTTTGCTTTAATAAAAATAAAACCATTCGCAAGGCAGATTTCTTGCCTACCCCCGGAAATTTAGAGAGCTCATTAACTGCTTCCTCTATTAATGATGATGGATAATTCACTGCAGCAAATGTATTGACTAAATCCAAATTCAACCCTTTAACTAATTCACAATTTCTTCATACAAATTTGGTCATCCTTACATCAAAATTTAATGAAAAATTTGTATTTCTAAATTCATTTTATACATTTGTCTAACATTCGTTAGGTAATGGGAGAAATATTGAATATCAGCAGAAAAGAACAAATCGTAGATAGGGCTGCAAAATTGTTCAAACAAAAAGGCTTTGCAGCCACAAGTATGCGAGATTTAGCCGCTGAATTAGGTATAGAGGCAGCGAGTATTTATTACCATTTCAAGTCGAAAGAGGAATTGCTCGAAAAGGTATGCTTTGATATGGCGGATAAATTTATTACCAATGCGCGAGAAGTAAATGACATTTATTTTAATGCAGAAGAAAAATTAAGAATGGCCATAAAGTTTCATATCGAAACCATCACTGAAAATCAAAATCAATCGTCTGTTTTCTTGAGTGAATGGAGAAACCTAAGCGAGCCTAAACTTAAACTTTTCAGGCAATTACGTCAACAATATGAAAATCAATTTACCATCATTCTGGCAGATGGTGAGAAGGAGGATATTTTTGATGATGTTGACAAGAAATTTGCTGTGTTAAGCATTCTATCCACCATAAACTTTATTAATGAGTGGTATAAGGTGAGTTTGATTAGATTGTGCATGATAAGTGTATAAATATAATTGTTCTATAGAGTTTAGTAAAAAAGATCTCAGTCTCACTGCTTGTGCTGATTATGGGATCGATAGCACAGAAATTCCGGGTGCATTTTGCATGAGTAGCTTTTCTTGCCTGAAAGACTTTCAGAGTCTCTATGTCGACGGAGAGAGCACTTATGCTTGGTACAACTGCCAACCGGGTGCTGTTGCCATTTATTGAACTGACTTCCTTCACAAGAAGTCAGGTTTTTTTTCCGGGTTTGTAAAATAAAGCAATTAATAAAACATAAATAAGGTGTCCCGCAAAAACGGCACTCCAGGCAAGCCCAAGCCAAAAAATGGCTAAACCGATCTCCCCTTTTAGAAACCAAATAAGACAACCCACACCTGGAAAAACAATTCCGGACCAGAGGGCGTTAAGTAACAAATTTTTATTCAACTTCCCGTATCAGTTTTGAAAGTTATAACCCTGAGATGTACACGGTCTATCACAACAGTCGTGTGGTAAGCGGACCTGCAGGTACATTGCATATTGATGGCTTTCCTGGAGATCAAGTTGTAATTGCTGATAAAAAAACAGGGCGTCAGAAAGCATTAGAAATCACCAAACAAGATCAAAGTCATCTAGTTTGGACAATTTTACCGATTCAAAATTCTTCAGAACCTGAAAATGTTAGAAAACCCAAAAAACCAAATACCAATGTATTGTTGATATCAGTAGTATTGTTTTCTTTGGTAGTAATAGGTTCTGTTTTGTATATATTCAGAGATGAAATTTTAAATGATGAGATTATTGTTGATTTCCCACCACCAGTAGAAACACCCGATTCAAGTAAAACTCCAACAGATGAATCAGGT
>RGVD01000133.1 GCA_010027395.1 Bacteroidota bacterium | reverse complement strand
CATTAAAGGCATCATCAAATTTATTTTGCTCCACACAATTTTTGATATGCGCAGCAGCCAACATGCCACTGTACATGGCATTTCCTATACCCTCTCCAGTAAAGGGGTCTATCAAAGCAGCCGCATCACCCACCAACAAGAAACCATCACCTGAAATTTTACGCTTCTTGCTGCCAAGTGGCAAACCCCAACCCTGAATTTTGCCCTGTAATTCTGCATTCGCAAAACGTTCTTTAATGTTGGGGTTATTGGCAATGGCTCGCAGCAGCTAACACTCGAACTTAGCATACCTGCCCCCACATTGGCCATACCATTTGGCAATGGAAATATCCAAAAATAACCCGGTAACAATTCTTCTAAAAAATGTAGCTCAATAAAATTCTGAGGATGCATGTCAGTTACACCTTTATAGTAGGCACGTATACCCGCACAGTAGTGGTCATTGTCTTTGGTTATATCAGAAAACTTTTTGACTACCATGCTTCTATCTCCTTCGGCACCTACCAATAACTTAATACCACTAATAGATTGTGTGGTATTATCCTTCTTGTAAGTGATTGATTTTAGGTTCCCATGCGTTTCAATATCTGTCAACTCAGCAGCATCTATAACATGGGCATAGTCCTTATCCAATCTGTTAAACATAGTAGCATCAAAGTCCATTCGTTTGCTGATAAAGCCAGGCGCATGATTTTCTTTGCTCATATCTGATTTGAAAGGAATATCAATGGATTTGCCATTGGGTGCTGCAAACTTTACGCCCCAACTTGGAAGGAATTGTTTCGGATTGGCATCGTAATCATAAATCATTTTTTTGTCAAGCTGATTCATCACATACACCACTTTTCCGCTCAAGGCATCACCGCAAACCTTATCGCGCGGAAATACCGCCTTGTCGATTATGGTATGTGCAATTTGATGTTTGGCTAAAAACAAAGATGTGGCACAACCTGCGGGACCAGCCCCTATAATTACTATATCCGAGTTTTTCAATTGTGTGTGTTTATTTGCAATGATAAAAGGCTAAATCGAATTAATGAAACGATAGATTGAAATATAATAAAAACACCCCAAAATAGTACAATTTTGAGGTGTCTTGTAAATTTTATTAAAACGAATTAATTGGCTTTTGAACCAAGTACTTCAAGCATTTTAGCTCCAATATCAGCAGGTGATTCAACCACATGTAAACCGCACTCAGCCATAATTTTCATTTTAGCTGAAGCTGTATCATCATGTCCACCTACAATAGCACCTGCATGGCCCATTCTACGGCCTGCTGGAGCAGTTTGTCCAGCGATGAATCCTACTACAGGCTTTTTGTTTCCATTGGCTTTAATCCATCTAGCAGCATCTGCTTCGTAGCTTCCACCAATTTCACCAATCATAACGATGGCATCTGTTTCAGGATCGTTCATCAACATTTCTACTGCATCTTTGGTAGGTGTTCCAATGATTGGGTCTCCACCAATTCCGATAGCTGTAGATATACCTAAACCTGCTTTCACAATTTGATCAGCAGCTTCGTAAGTTAAAGTACCCGATTTTGAAACAATACCTATTCTGCCTTCTTTGAAAACAAAACCTGGCATGATACCAACCTTAGCTTGACCTGGAGTGATAACACCTGGGCAGTTTGGTCCAATTAACACACAGTTACGAGATTTAACGTATTCTTTAACTGGTATCATATCTTTTACTGGAATACCTTCAGTAATACAAATGATTACTTTGATACCCGCATCAGCAGATTCCATAATAGCATCAGCAGCAAAGGGAGGTGGAACGAAAATGATAGACACATTAGCACCTGCTTTTTCAACTGCATCTTTTACAGTGTTGAATACCGGACGATCTAAGTGGCTTTGTCCACCCTTACCAGGCGTAACTCCACCAACTACATTGGTTCCGTATTCTATCATTTGTTGTGCATGGAAGGAGCCTTCGCTACCTGTAAATCCTTGCACTATTACTTTTGAATTTTTATCTACTAATACAGACATAATATTTTATTAAACGGGGGCAAATATGTGCTTTTTTTACCATTAAGCAAGGACGTGCTCTTTAGTATTATTTTTTTGTTTTTGCAATTCCTCAATTTTGGCAATCAAGACCTCTTTCTTAATTGGCTTTACTAGAAAATCATTTATGCCTGCCTCAAAGCACTTTTGGATATCTTCTTCATCAGCATCTGCTGATATGGCTATGATTGGGATATTTCTATCTAACTCAAATTCATCATCCTTACGGATATGACAAGCCGCCTTTAAACCATCCATAATCGGCATCTTAATATCCATCAATATAATATCGAAACTTTTCTCAGTCAACTTGTTGAGTGCTTCCTCACCATTTGAAACCACAGTACATATATGCCCTTTACTTTCTAGCATTTTGGCCAAAACCTTATGGTTAGTATGCTTGTTCTGAGCAATAAGCACCTGCATGGGAACTATTTTAAAGGATTCATTTAAGTGATGTTCACTCAATAATTCTAGTGGGACAGCTTCTACATTTAAATAAACCGTAAATTCAGTTCCTTGTCCTTCAACACTTTGCACTTCCACTTTACCATGCATCTTTTTTGCAAAATATTGAGTCAAAAATAACCCCACTCCAAAACCTGATTTTTTATTATTTAAAGTATCTGATTCAGCGCTTGGTTTGAATATATTTTTAAGTTTATGGCTATCTATCCCGCTTCCTTCATCACTGACTTTTATTTGAATCGTGAATTTATTTTGCTCGTTTTTATGCTCACTTGGAGCGGCCTTCATCTCAAATTTTATTACACCTGTTTCAGAGTATTTTACAGCATTGCTCAATAAATTATCTATAATACTTAAAAACTTGAATTTATCTGCAATTAAATATTGTGGCACGTCTGGATAAACCATTTGGCTAAATAGCAAACCCTTCGAATTACATTGGTTTTGATATGATTTCAACAAAGGTTGTAGGTTGTCAATCAAATTGAATTTGATAGGAAAAAGCTTTGAATTGCCCGAATCTACTTGCAAATAATGAATGATATTATTCATAACAAATAACAACTCATCACTCGAAGATTTGATGCCTGATAGATTCTCCTTTAACTCAGTCAAATTTTTACTTTCACCGGCCAAGCCTGATAGGCCAATGATAGAGTTCAATGGATTTCGTAATTCACTATTTACTTTGTTTAGTATGTTGCTTTTGGTTTCACTGCTAATTTCAAGTACTTTCCTTTTTCGATTTGAAGTTATGAGGTAAAACAACATAATACTAATCAATATTAGGAAGAAAATACCTAATCCAAATCCAAGCAGCAGAACATTTTTACGTTGCAAACTCAATTCTTTTTCCTGTAGTTCAAGTTTTTTTGTCTCGTTATCCTTAGATAATTTATTTATTTGACTTTGTTTTTGTTTACCAGCATAATCCATTTGAAGATCGGCCATTTCATTGGCTTTACGAGGACCAACTACTTCTTTTTTGGCTTTATCCGCTTCATTTTTATAATACAGAGCCTTTACTGTTTCTCCAAAATTTTCGTAGATACCACTCATTAATTCTAATGAAAGCGCATATTCTTTTTTAAAATTAAGCTGTTTAGCCATGTTGGTTACTTTTTCAGCATAGTATAAGGCAGAATCTCTATTATTCAACTTTACATGTGCAGTGGCCAAATTCTGATAAGTTGAAATCACATCGTGTTTGTCATTTAATCTATCATCATACGTAAGGGCTTCATATAAATATAGTAGAGATTTTTTTAATTGACCTTTATTTGAATAAATGCTGCCAATATTATTCAACACTGTGCTTATATCAGTGATGCTACCTAATTTCTTAAAAACTTCAAGACAATTATTGTAATAAAAAAGCGCTTTAACTTGATTGCCACTGATGTTATAAATGTTAGCCAAATTATTTGCTAATTCTGCCAATGACAGTTCATCTCCAATTCCTTTTTCAAGGTCATACGCTCTTAAATAAAATTGCTCCGCTTTATCAAAGTTTTCCATTTCAAGGTAAATACCACCAATATTATTCAAGGTTTTCGACACTCTTTTTATGTCTTGTAAATCCTCAGAAATCTTTAATGAACCCAAGTAGTACCTGAGCGCTTTAGGGTAATCACCTTTGATATTAGCCAAATTACCTAGGCTGTGGTAAGCAAGAGATATCGTAATTAAGTCTTTACACTTTAAAGCTTGACTAAGACCCAAAAGAAATTCAGTAAGCGCCTTTTCATAGTCGCTTTTTCGTTTCTCATGTATACCAAATATTATGTGTGATAATGCCCTGCCCTTATCGTAATTTAATTTATTGGATAGGTTATATGCTTGCTTGGCAAAGTCGATTGAGCGATTTGGATTGGTATTTTTTACCACAAGGGCTATGGCATTAAGGATGTCTACCCTTTGCAAATCATTGGCATAGGGTAGCAGTGTTTCCAGACTGTCTAACTCATTTTCGGCTTTTACTTTACCCGTATTAGCCAAAAACCCAATGAAGCACAAAGCCAATAGGATGAGTAATTTTCTTAATCTAGTATGAGGCGACATAAGAAAACAAATATAGGTGTTTTTTGTAGTTAAAAATCTATCACTTCAAGATATTTTTGACAGCGAATGCATAAAATGAATGGAATAAAATAGAGCCAAAACAAAATTAAAGATGCTTTAACTAAAAACTATTTTCCACCCAACTGCTGATACCTTTGCATAGCTCCTTGCGCTTCCTGAGTTCGGCCAAGTTTGTTATAAGCATTAGCCAAATCAGCCCAAGCTTGCACAAAATTTTGGTTTAATCCCAAGCAATACTCAAATGACTCTGCGGCTTTTGAAGTATTGTTGGTTGTTTCGTATGCCTTACCTAAGTAGTAATAAATTTCAGGAATCTGACCACCATTTTTAATTGATTTCTCAAGAGTGGCAATCGCACCATAGGTATCGTTTAAGTTCAACTTTGCCAAGGCCACATAATAGTATGCTTCAGTCAAATTCTCTTTCAACTTAATGGCTTGCTCTCCGATTTTTATACAATTTTGAAAATCCTTTTTATTGAATGCCAATAAGGCTTTGTTTGAATAGGCTGAATAATTTTCAGGATATAGTGCAATGGATTTATCAAACTCCATATTGGCAGAGTCAAGACTATTGGCACCCATCAAAGCAAAGCCATACATACGATGTGCTTCCTCGCTTTTATCATCCCATTTAACAGCTTCTCTGAAATAATAAACAGCTGAATCAATTTTTTGAGAATCGATGGCTCTATAACCCAAAGGCATCCACCAAACTTGACGCTTAACAACGACAGCCAATGGCACATTATCGGCTTTAACTTCAAATACAGTTCCCTTAGGAGGAAAGCCACCATTCAACAATTGGGCTTTTGAATAGGTTCTTGTTGTTAAAATTTCATAATCCCAAAACTGCTTTTCTTCCTCGTAGTCGCGAGTCCAATACACATTGATACTATCGCTTAAACGCTTGGTGAAATAAGAAGCAGTCAATGGCTCATTGTTTACTACAACAGTTAGCTTTTTATTCTTAGGTTCATTATTAGCAATCCATTCAGCAGCAGCCCTCACAGAGTTTGAATAATAATCCGTTTCGTAATTGCCATAAGCACCATTAATGCCACCCACCAATTCATTGAAATAGACATATTCATTGGGGTGGTTTTTTATCATCCATAAGGTTGATTTACCTGCTAAACCTAACATGGCAGCTAGCAAAATATATTTCAACCAAACGGGTTTCGCTAATCTATATAATGAATCCCAACCCAAAGCTGCCAAAGCTGCCAGTGATGGATAGATAAACAAATAATGTCTCCAACCATTATAGTAGGTAATGTTCTTCATTTCGGCATACACAATAGGGAAAACAACCGTGAACAATACAAGTGCTATAGCCAGTTTATTCCTATTGTTTTTAAATACAAAATAAGAACCAAGCAAAGCCGATGCAATGCCTGTCAAAACAAATAAAGGAAGGGTAATTCCTAAGAATTTTAGTAGATAATACCAAGGGGTATAAATCATGTAGGTTTTTTGACCTTCCCACAATTCAAGGTTATAAGCATAGAAAGCGTTTCCGCTTGATTTAGTTAAGGCTTGCAATGGATTTTCAATGGGTCTAAATTGTCCATAAGGCCATAGACTTAATCCAAACATATAACCTAATACGGCAGCACATGATAATACAAGGGCATAAGGCCAAATAAGTTTTAGGGCTTTTCCAATGCTTTCTTTTTTTGCATATAGTAACCAAAGTATGCCCATAAATAAACCCAAATAGGCAACCAATAAAACGCCCACAATACGAGAACCAATTGCTACTCCTAAACCTATGGCAAATACAAAGACAGCACTTGCATTAAACTTAGGCAAGTTTTTGAGAATTCTAATAATACCGTAAACTCCAATGGCAAAGCCTGTGGCAAGCGGAATATCCGTAGGGTTGTTCATGGAATGTCCGAAGAAAGATGGCGTCAAGAATATAATCCATAAAGCCATTAGAGCACTTCTCCAACCAGCTAATTCAAATGCAATTAAACCACAAAAAATAACTGCGATTAAACCATAGATTGAATTGAGCAAATGTCTTGTTCCAAACTCACCCCAACTAGGTTCATAATTTTTGTTGATATACGAAGCTATGACATTAATATGTTCGCCATAAAAAGGATAATCTCGATGTGAAGTAAAACAGGTTGTATCTTTTCCATCCGACTCAAAATATTTAAGCATGTTGTAACCATACTCATTGTGTAATTTCGAATCCCATGTAATGCCATAATCAAAGCTCTTTGATGGCATAAAATACATCATGAATAAGCATGAAGCTATAAACAACAACCTATACAATCCAGCATTACTGCTTGATAAATTCATACCCGATTTATAGGATTTTATTGGGCTTATTATAAACCAATTAAGAATATAAGTAAACCAGCTGAGTGGTGTTGCTATAATATTTAAAAACGAAGGTATTGC
>RGVD01000132.1 GCA_010027395.1 Bacteroidota bacterium | reverse complement strand
CAAAATTAATTCTTTTTCGCTAAAATTGCTTTCGTAGATTTGGTAAGCCATACGCTTAATCATTTTGCTTATTTGCTTGCTGTCTAAAACCTGGGTTTTCATTTGGATTCCTATATTAGCGAGGGCAAATTATATTTATTTTTTGCTTTTCAGAAATTTAAACTCTTTTATCTGTGATACTTAAACAGAAAATATTTTTACCTAAAAATAGAATTTTTTTTAAAAAGGGTTTGCATTTGGGATAAAAAGCAATATTTTCGCATCCCAAAATTTTAGTAAAGATATGAAAGCAGGTATTCACCCGGAAAATTATAGAATGGTAGTATTCAAGGATATGTCAAACAACTATGCGTTTTTAACTCGCTCAGCAGTAGAGACTAAAGAAACAATACAGTGGGAAGATGGTAACGAATATCCAGTATTTAAGTTGGAGATTTCACACAAATCACATCCATTCTTTACTGGTCAAAACATGTTAATTGACACAGCAGGACGTATTGATAAATTCCAAAAGCGTTACGGAAAAAAATAATTTTTTGCAGAAATTGAAAAAAAGCCTCCCAACATTGGGGGGCTTTTTTATTTTTGAGGCTGAGCTAAGATTAATATTTGGCATCAACCCATACGTATGAATTATATTTTGTTCGACCCCGAAAAGGAAAGAAAAAATTTATTGCCTTTTACTTTTACCCGCCCAGTGTCTGAAATCCGAGTAGGAATTTTGACCATTACCGAAAAGTGGGAGAAATATTTAGTTACAAAACCTAGCTTCAAAACCGAAGATTACCTTCAAAAAAAATACCCACTTGTAAGTGCAGAGTCGAATTTGCTCATCAATGGCAGTATTTGTCCGAATAATACTTTGGCTGAAGAAATTAAAAATCTAAAGGCAGGAGAGGCTTTATATAAAAATAGCGAATTGTTGGCAGCTCATGTTAAGGAAAGCGAGATTAGTTCTTTTAATAGTAACTCCTTTCAATCAAAAGAATCAAATTCTGAAAATCACATTCATATCAAACATAGCTATGATATTTTTAGTAGCAATGCCCAAGCCATAGAAGAAGATTTTGACTTAATAACCAAAAGCCGAAAATCTGCACCTATTCCTGCAGGCAACCAAGTATTAAATCCTGAAAGAATTTTTATTGAAGAAGGTGCTAGCGTTTTGTTTTCAATCTTGAATGCATCAACGGGTAGTATTTACATAGGCAAAGATGCTGAAGTGATGGAAGGCTCTAAGATTAGAGGTCCTTTTGCACTATGCGAACATGCAGGTTTGAAAATGGATGCTAAGATATATGGTGCTACCACAGTGGGTCCTTATTGCAAAGTAGGTGGAGAGGTAAATAACTCAGTGTTTTTTGCATACTCAAACAAAGGCCATGATGGCTTTGTAGGTAATGCAGTGATAGGTGAATGGTGTAATTTGGGCGCAGACACCAATAATAGCAATTTAAAAAACACTTATGAAGAAGTGAAGCTTTGGAATTACACTTCAGAAAGGTTTGATAAAACAGGATTAACGTTTTGCGGATTGATGATGGCCGATCATGCAAAGAGTGGTATCAATACCATGTTTAATACAGGAACTGTTGTAGGAGTGGGTGCTAATATTTTTGGTTCTGGCTTTCCTCGTAATTTTGTTCCTGATTTCAGTTGGGGTGGTGCAAGTGGATTTGAGACCTTTCAACTAAATAAGATGTTTCAAGTAGCCGAAGCCATGTGCAAAAGACGAAATGTTGAATTTACAGAAACAAATAAAGAAATTATATTGCACGTGTTTGAACAAACCAGGAAATTTAGGTTTTGGGAAAAGCCTAACAATGCATAAAACAAAGACACTATAAAACAACAAATACTATGAGAAAGAAAATCATCGCAGGAAATTGGAAGATGAACAAAACCTTTGATGAAGGTATGGGCTTGGTTTCAGAAATAAGTAATATGCTAAAAGATGAATACCATGGCAACGCAGAAGTAATTATTATACCTCCTTTTGTTCACATCAATGCCATTAGTCGCATGGTGATTAACGATAGAAACCTGAGTGTGGGTGCGCAAAATTGTAGTAACCATGTAAGTGGTGCATATACAGGTGAAGTGAGTGCTGCTATGCTTAAAAGCTGTGGTGCTAATTATGTTATTATTGGACACAGTGAGCGCAGACAGTATTTTGGCGAACACAATGATTGGTTGGCAAAAAAAGTAGATGCTGTGTTAGCTGAAGGACTAAGCCCAATCTATTGCTGTGGTGAAACACTTGAAGAACGTGAGTCAAACAAGCATTTTGATGTATTAAAGTCACAAGTAAGTGAAGCCTTATTTCATTTATCTACTGAGCAAATGAGTAATGTGTTTGTGGCTTATGAGCCTGTTTGGGCTATAGGTACGGGTAAAACTGCATCAACTGCGCAAGCCCAAGAGGTGCATGCTTTTATTAGAACATTGCTAAAAGATAAATTTGGTGCTGATGTTTCAGATAACATTACCATTCAATATGGAGGAAGTGTGAAAGCAGATAATGCCAAAGAACTATTTTCTGCTCCAGATATTGATGGTGCATTGGTGGGAGGCGCTGCTTTGCAAAGCCGATCTTTTGTGGATATTGTGAAGGCTATGGCATAGAAAATGAGCTTTTATTTAAATGTAAATTGCTAAGATTCTTTCATCAAGAAAAAAAAAATAGTTAAGTGAAAAAAACAAGCTAAACATTTGCTATTGTTGAAACAGAAATCTTTAATTTTGTAACAGCGAAAAATATTCATTACAATGACAATACGAAAAACTACTTCTAAAACTTCTACCCCAAAAGCAGGCAAGCCTTCGGTTGTAAAAAATACATCTAAGAAGAAATCTGAGGATGATTTGGATGATGATGACGATGAGGAACCAATTGATGATTTTGAAGACGAAGATGACAATGATTCATTAGATATTGATGTCATGGATGATGATAAAATCCCATACGATAAATCATTCAAAGATTTTGATGATGACGATGATGATGATGATTTTTAGTTAATCAATTTGGCCACATAAAGGCAGGGCTTTCAACCACATTACTTTGGTGCAAAGCCCTGTCATAAATAAATATACGATACTTCAGGGTATCGTTATTTGTTATATACCCTGATGTAAACAAATTAGGATCTACTTCCACTTCAATATCTCCCCTGATTGCTTTATGCTTTCCATCAGGTGTTAAGTTTTGAACTCTAAAAGCATCAAATAAAGTATCACTAGAGAAGGCCTTATTGATATTCGTGAAAACCCCATTGATGCTTTTTAGTGGGTATACATAGCAATTGTAATAGTATTTGTTTAAAACGGTTCGGTTGGCATCTGTAAAGTTATTGAAAGGCGATAATGTATCCTTGTCTTCCAAACCCAAATCACCATCACCATCTTTAAAAGTAAAAGTCAGCTTCACAGTTGAAATGCCTCCTGCAGTGTCGCTATAAAAATTCAAAGATTTATAATCAATAGAAGGTGTAGATGGATATATTTCACTTTCTTTGCAAGCACAAAGACAAAAGACAAAAGCTAGGCTTAAAAGAAAAATATTTTTTTGCATTGTTTTCATGTTAGATACTGCCGAATTCATATCATCCATATTAAAGTCAAAACTAAACAATTTTGATGAATTAGCTTTACGTGTTTTTCAATTTCAATACCAATTTAACCCAGCTTATCAAAAATATTGCAAACTCTTACATATTCATGACATGAATAGGGTAGATAGTTTGGATAAAATTCCCTTTTTGCCCATAGCTTTTTTTAAAGCACACGAAATTAAAAGTACTGCATTTGATGCAGAAATAGTTTTTAGCAGCAGCAGCACAACAGGCAAAGGTCAGAGTTTTCATCATGTAAAAAATGTTGAAGTTTATAGACAAAGTTTTAGGCAAGCCTTTGAACATTTTTATGGCAGTATTTCCGAGTATAGCATTTTTGCTTTATTGCCTTCATACCTTGAAAGACATGGTTCTTCGCTTGTATATATGCTTGAAGATTTCATACAATTAAGTAATGATAATGAAAGCGGATTTTACCTTCACAACCACCAAGAATTATACGAAAAATTAATCAGTGCTAAGCAGGCCAATAAGAAAATAATTTTATTTGGTGCCACTTTTGGTTTACTAGATTTTGCTGATCAACATGAGTTGAATCTTGAAGATGCCATCATCATAGAAACAGGTGGAATGAAGGGTAGGAGAGAGGAACTTACACGACATGAAATTCATGCCTATTTAAAAAATAAATTTGGTGTAAGTCAAATTCATTCAGAATATGGGATGACAGAATTGTTAAGTCAGGCTTATGCTCCCAGCGATGGAATGTTTTATTGTCCTGCTTGGATGAAAATCAGTATCACAGATATGAACGACCCTTTTGAGAAATTGGCTTTAGGCAAAACGGGTGTAGTGAATGTGATTGACTTGGCTAATATCTATTCATGCTCATTCATCCAAACTTCTGATTTGGGAAGGCTTTCAAAGGATACTGGTTTTGAAATCTTGGGCCGTTTAGACTACAGTGATTTAAGGGGCTGTAGCTTGTTGACGGTTTAATGGAAATATAAATTTTGTAACTGAATTATTGTATGGTTTAAATTATAAAAACCACTATTTTCGAAAAAAGAACTTATGAAAGCTCAATCTATAGTATTGGATAAAAAGAAATATTTTTTAATCGAGGAAAGCGAGTACCTCGGTTTGAAAGAAGATATTGCCGATTTGAAAAAAGTCTTTGAAAGAAGATCGGAAAATGGAGTAGAGGCTAATGTTTTTTTTGCAAATCTAAAAACCAAGAAGAAAAAATAGAGCTATGAAGCTTTATTAGGTTATTATTAAAGAGTCTGCTCAAAAGCAGATTAAGAAAGTGTCTACTGTTTATTTACCGAAAATAAAAACAGCCATTTTAGACCTTCAACACAATCCACGACCTATAAACAGCATGAAATTAGTAGGAAGCAAAAGTGTTTACCGAATTAGGGTGGGTGTTTATCGAATTGTGTATGAAATTATTGATAAAGAGTTATTTGTATATGTAGTTGATGTTGACCATCGAAAAGATATTTATAAATAATCTCAGTTTAATTTGCACGAATAAACTATCTAAATTAGTTTAGCAATTCACACCCTCCATTTTCATTATTTCATGCTGTAAAAAACTGCTATATTCGCAGCTCTATTAAAAAAATTATGGATAAATTCTCTTACATTTCCAATGCCGATGTGGCGGCAATCGATAATCTATATCAACAATATAAAGCGGATGCAGAGTCTGTTGACTTTGGTTGGAAGAAGTTTTTTGAAGGATTCGAAATGGGTGAACAAAAATTCAATAGTTCTTCCAAATCTGCGGTGCTTTCAGAAGATATACTTAAAGAGATAAATGTATTGAATTTAATAAAAGGCTATCGTACTCGTGGGCATTTGTTTACCAGAACCAATCCAGTTCGTGAGCGAAGAAAATATGCCCCAAGTTTAGATATTGAGAACTTTGGGTTGAGCAAAAGCGATTTGGATAAAAGCTTTAATGCGGGTGTGGAAATAGGCTTGGGAGTAGCCAAATTGAGTGATATTATTGCCCATTTAGAAAAAACGTATTGCGAAAGTATTGGTGCTGAATATGCTTATATACGCCAACCCGATAAGTTGGAATGGTTACAAAAGAAAATGGAGGGGAGCAAAAACATCCCAAATCTTGACATTGACGATAAACGACATATTCTTTCAAAACTGAACCAAGCTACCGTTTTCGAAAATTTTATCCATACTAAGTTTGTAGGTCAAAAAAGATTTTCCTTGGAAGGTCTTGAAACCCTTATTCCTGCTTTGGATTCTGTTATTCAGTTTGGTGCTGAGTTAGGAGTTGAGGAATTTGTTTTAGGTATGGCTCACCGTGGAAGGTTGAATGTGCTTGCCAATATCATGGGCAAATCATACGAGGCAATTTTTAAAGAATTTGAAGGCAAAGGTGCTGAAGAAGTAGGCATTTTTGAAGGGGATGTGAAATACCATTTAGGTTTCAGTAGCGAATTAGAAACCCGAAAAGGAAAGAAAATCAAATTGAATTTGGTTCCAAATCCTTCTCACTTAGAAACGGTAAATCCAGTAGTGAAGGGTCTTACACGAGCCAAATTAGACAAGAAATACCAAAATGATATAGATAAGGTAGCTCCCATTTTAATTCATGGAGATGCTTCAGTAGCAGGTCAGGGTGTTGTGTATGAAGTATTGCAAATGGCAGGATTGAAAGCCTATTCTGTTGGGGGTTGCATTCATATTGTTACCAATAATCAAATTGGATTTACCACCAATTATACCGATGCACGTACATCTACTTATTGCACCGATGTGGCTAAAACTACACTATGCCCGGTGTTCCATGTGAATGCTGATGATGTTGAAGCGGTGGTGTATACAGTGAAATTGGCTATGGAATACCGACAAGAGTTCAATAGCGATGTGTTTATAGATTTGTTGGGATATAGAAAGTATGGCCACAACGAAGGCGATGAGCCTCGCTTTACACAACCATTGCTTTACAAAGCCATTGCAACACATCCAAACCCAAGGGAAATATATAACCAAAAACTCTTAAGCGCAGGAAGCGTTGAAGCTGATTTGGCCAAAGAGATGGACAAAGATTTTAGAAGTGTGTTGCAAGAAAAATTAGAGGAAGCCAAAGCAGCTGAAGTTTCAAAAGCAGTTAACTTTTTAAAAAGCCATTGGGAAGGTTTCGGTTCGGCTCGCAAAGAGGATTTTGACCATTCACCTGATACATCAGTAAGTAAAGAATTATTCGTAAAACTAGCTGATAAACTAAGCAATATTCCTGAAGGCTTCCATGCTTTTAGTAAGATTAGCAAATTATTTGGCGATAGAAAAAACATGATAAAAACCGATAGCTTTGATTGGGCTATGGGTGAGTTGATGGCTTATGCCACCTTGGCCAATGAAGGTCACAATGTGCGCATGACAGGTCAAGATTGTGAACGTGGTAC
>RGVD01000131.1 GCA_010027395.1 Bacteroidota bacterium | reverse complement strand
CTCCGTTAGCTAACGGAGGGGTAGGGGGATGTCATCAAATGCCCCTAAATCATCACCACATTCTCATCCCTCAACAATTCTTCATTCCTAAATTTAAGCATCAAGTTAGCCACTGTCACCACATCCTTTTGGCAATATGTTTTAATACGTTCAAGGTCCTTGTCTAGCCAATACACTTGCCACACCATGCTGCCATCAATATCATCTTTTGGGGTAGGCACATTAAAGCTAGCTGCCAACAAATCCAGCGAAGTGAAGCTCTTATAATCCCCAAACTTCCATAGTTCCATGGTGTCTAAGAGGTTTACCTCCCAAGGCTTTTTGCCTGCGGTGTTAAGTATATGAGGTATTTCAAGGCCATTAATAAGGCACCTACGTGCAATGTATGGATAGTCAAACTCCTTGCCATTGTGGGCACACAGGGAGTTGCCTGCATCACTAAAATGCCTTTCTATCATCCTACAAAAATCCCCAAGCAATTGGGCTTCATCATGACTGTAAAACGACTTTACCCTAAACTGATACTCACGGCCACTGCTGCTAAAAAAGCCACAGCTAATGCACACTATCTTGCCAAACTCAGCATAGATGCCTGCGCGGTTGTAAATGTCTTCAGGTGTTTGGCCTTCCTCTTTCTTTAGTATGGTCGACTTCTTCTTCCATAGTTCTTTCCATCTTTCGGGCAATTGGCCATATTCGGCATACTGCGGCACCGTTTCTATATCCAGAATAAGTATTTTAGTTAGGTCGAGATGTTGAATCATAATGCGATACTTTATTGTTTACACAAGTATAGCATTTTTTTGTTTGGGTGGGAAGAGAAAAATTTGGGATTAGTCTAATACTTTAATTCCTAAGGAAACTAAATATGAATATGTTGGATTGTAAAATTCTGGGTTTCTCGTTGGGTCATTTATATTTCCTTCTGGGACAACTATTACCATGCCTTGTCTAGCTCTTGTTAATAAGACTCTGTATGCATTTAGTAAATATTTTTTTCTCTCGATTTTATGAATGTTTTGCCATTTATTGCCAACAAACGAAAATGTTTTCCACTCTTCTTTAGAAAATCTGAAATCACCATCCCATGTTACACATGCCCAGTCTAATTCTAACCCTTGCACTTGAAATTCCGTTGCTACATCCTCAAGGTAATAAGAAGATCTAACGTCATCCTTATCATCTAAAAACCAATTTACAGGATTCATTGGAGATTTTACATCAATAGCTAGCGGTTTCAATCTCTGAGCTTGTGAAGATACCACAATGCCATACCTTTCATTACCTCTCGCTTTTTCTTTAAGCCATAACTTTGCCTTTTCTAGGTTTCTAGTTAGTACAATTGGATAGTTTTTATTAATTGATTTATATGTGTTAATAGCATTTTCGAGTTCTAAGTCTAAAAGTTGTTTTATAAATAGTGAAACATTTTCAGCTCTGAAAGACCTCATCGAAACTGATAAGTGCAGATTTTCATCAAAATTTGTTACATGATTTATCTTGATATTTTCAATTGATTTTATTGCATCATATTCTTTATCGACTAGATTGGGAGAAATGTGAACCTCCCAAGAAGGGAAAGAATTATTTATAGCATTTAGCCATTCAGAAATGCCAGCCTCTCCAGTATTTATCTCTTGACCTCCACCGACTAAACATACAATTAAAGCCCAATCTTTATGCCTATCCAAACAAGAAATTAAAAATTCTGGTTCGGAGAAATTGAAGTTTGGTTGATTCTTTTTGCGCCTCATAAAATCAATAGTTTGTTCTTTGTTCCAGGCCCTTTGAGCTTCGTCAAATATTGCAACATGGTCATAAGGTGGATTTGGATCTACAAGGTAAGCATCTCTGTAATGGTGAATAATTTGAATAAAAGCTTTAACTCCATTTTTTGCAGCAGATTTGGTGATTTTATTTCCTTTTTCCTTTTCTCTTTTAACCTTATCTCGCGTAAGTGCCTCCTGAAGAATTGCAACAAGAGGAGCATTGCCTGAGAGGAACACACTTGTATTACCTTTTTCTTTGTCTAAGTGAGTTGTGGCCACCTTTAATCCTACTAATGTTTTGCCTGCACCAGGAACTCCTGTTACAAAACAAATTACTTTTTTATTGAACTTTTTAGCATATTCAATGGTATTAGAAATTGATGTTGTAGTTTTACTTAGATTTTTCGCATCTGAATCATTTCTAGTAATTTCTTCAACAGAATGTTCATTATATAAATTAACGGCTGCTTCAATAATTGTGGGTGTCGGAGTATAACTTCCTTTTATATATTCATTAGCGTTTAAGTGATTTTTGTCTGAAAAGAAATCAATTATTTTTTCTAAAATAATATTTAAACCCTGTTTATTTGTTTTAATAGGATAAATTAGTCCATCATCGTGTGAAGTTGTGATGATAGAAAATTCTGCAAAATTGGCCTCGGTGGCTATTAAAATTGGTACAATTATAGCCTTATGACTAGGTTTATGGAAATTCTTTAAGTCCAAAGCATAATCCCAAACTTGATCAATATTATGTTTCAAATATTCTTTTTCACCTACTTTAAACTCTAATACAAAAACTAAATTTTCAATTATAAGTAAGCAATCAATTCGCTTTCCCATTCTCGGTATTGAGAACTCGAGAAAAATATTCCCAGAATATTTTTCAAGCTGATTTTTTAATATTTCAATTTGCTGAATCCAAGCATCAACTGTGTTGGAATTGATATCAAATTTATTTTCAATAGTTATCTCACCAATAATTTCTTCAGTAGATTTGGTAATGAAATTTTGAATTGAATCACTATAGTACGCGTTTAACATTTTTTGAATTTAGGTAAAGCAATATAGTTTATATTCTAACAAAACTTAAAACGAAATTCTTAATTAAAAATACACTTAAAAAAAGGGGTTAGTATTCGGAATTAACTTAAGTTTTGAATAACAAATTCAAATCTACATTTATTATTTGGACATTTATGAATTTGAATTTTGTATTTGGTATGCGAAAAATCTAAAAGAATTTCGCTCCTAACTCCGCATTTCGAGCAGCAAGTTGGTTGGTCTCCATAAATAAATACTTCTTTATACAAGTTCCTTATACCTATGCGCACGCGTATATCCATTCACGCAAGCTACGTTTCATTCAACTATTAGTAAATAGACTATAAGTGAACTTTTTATTATAAGTAATAAAATAGTAACCAAAATGAAATATTTTGCTTATTCTATTACTATTTTCAGCAATTGGCTTGGCCATAAAATATGATAGTAATTCGCTTAAAAGCATCAAAGTAGCACCTGCATAAGCCAGTTTGAATACCATAATTTTTCAACAATTTAGAAGATAATTTCTTGTTGATTATCAGCATATTATAATTATAAAAACTACTTATAATAGTGAATAACTATTAATTGTGGAAAAGACCTTGGAAATCAAATAATTGCACCATTTTAATTATGTATTAAATTTGTATCATAAAAATAAAGTAAAACATGAAAAGAGTTGTATTGTATGCAGCAGACATCAGTCTATTATTAGGTAGAAGCTTAAGTACTGGCTATAGAGTCCTTCGTGATATTCGCATATCTGTTGGTAAATTCGATTGCAATTACGTTACCGTTGATGAAGCAGCGAATTATTTGCGTATTGGCAAAGATTCAATCGAGAGTCAGTTAAAATAGTTTTATCTTTTTAGTAAAAAATTTATTAAGGCTGCTGTTCAAAGGCGGCCTTAATTATTTAATATCGCTGCCCTCATTAATGTTATACGAAATCCTGATTCGTCACGCTGAGCAGCGAAGCATCAAATACCAAATAAACTTATTAGCCAAACACTCCACGAATGCTACTCCCTTCTCCTTAGGAGAAGGGCTGGGGATGAGGCCCCCACATGCTGAGCAAAATGCAGTGAAGCGAAACATCTAATACCACATAAACATGTTATCCAAGAACTTCACGAATGCTACTCCCTTCTCCTTAGGAGAAGGGCTGGGGATGAGGCCCCCACATGCTAAGCAAAATGCAGCGAAGCATCCAATACCAAATAAACTTGTTAGCCTAGCACTCCACGAATGCTACTCCCTTCTCCTTAGGAGAAGGGCAGGGGATGAGGCCCCCACATGCTGAGCAAAATGCAATGCAGCTATGCATCAAATACCACCTGAACTTATTAGCCTAGCACTCCACGAATGCTACTCCCTTCTCCTTAGGAGAAGGGCTGAGGATGAGGCCCAAAAAAGCCCTCGAGTTTCCTCGAAGGCTAGTTCTTATTTTAGTTAATCTTAAACAAATTATCTCTGAGATACATCAAGAAGGCTAAATGAATTATAGGCATTGCTCTGTATACTGTAATTAATTCCATTCACCATTTGGTAATAATCAAGTAGAAGACCAATGCACAAAATTCCACTGCCAGTAATTTGAATATTTGGCATAAAACTGTAGGAGCTAACTATTGTTAGTTTCTTAACACTTTCCACCGGACTAGAGCCATTTGTATATGTCCCATCCATAAAATCAATACATGCCCATTGCATACTAATTTCACATAGATTAGCTCCAGCAGGCCAAAAAAGATCGTTACTTGGATTCAAATTTTCAAGTAATACTTTGCCTGCATTTGAATCAATAATTGGTGTTTTACTAAGCACCTTTTCAATAGGAGCCATTTGATTAAAATGAAAACCCTTTAGCAACTTTCTTGCTATTTCTGTTTGCAATGCCATAGCCACATTTCTGTCACCTCGCATCGATGCATCATCATGCACCATCATTTGCCTTAGCACTTTTGTGAGCCTACTTGTGACCCTATTGTCCTTAGCCACCATAATAGGTTCTCTAAAAGCCTGTCGAAGCAATTTTCCAGCACTTGCGGCATTTCCAAACTCTCGTCCGTTTTCACGTGTACGAGCAAATGCGGGATCACTTGCAATTCGTTCTGCAGTTACTCCACCTTTTTGTCTTACAAGATGTCCATCTTGTGTCTTGTAGAAGGTCAACTCATCCAGAGTTCCTTCAAGCTTAATTAAGCTCTTTAATTTTGCCATATTTTTTTTTATTTAAGCAACAAATATAAAACCTAAAAATCGACATAAAAACCTGTATGACAAGTATATATAGTATTTGCCAATACTAATTAGTTTTGACTTATGATGAATAAAATAACAAAGATTGACATCGGATGATAATATTGATAAAATTTAATCAGAATTAATTCAATTTTGGGTTTAAGAAGTCATACACTTAGTGTATGGATAAAGCATGGATAAAGCATAGATAGTGCATGGATAGTGCATGGGAATGCATCGTTTTATCAAACGGTTCAAATTTTTACATACGTGAAAGATTGTTTCACCCTTATCAGGGTCAACACCACTTCGTCATACTATTTAGAATGCAATGAAGCGAAGCATCCAATACCTCATAAACTTGTTAGCCCAGCACTCCACGAATGCCACTCCCTTCTCCTCAGGAGAAGGGCAGGGGATGAGGCCCCCACATGCTGAGTAAAATGCAATGAAGCGAAGCATCCAATACCTCATAAACTTGTTAGCCTAGCACTCCACGAATGCCACTCCCTTCTCCTTAGGAGAAGGGCAGGGGATGAGGCCCTAAGTTCCTTCGCTGCTCTTAGTATGGCACTCGGAATACTTTGCAAAAAGAAAAAAACAAAATTGCATTTTTGTACGGCAATAAATTTTATATTTGCACGTACAAAATACCAATATGAATACCAAATTAACACTAAAACTAGATAAGACAGTAATAGAAAAGGCCAAAGAATATGCTGCCTCTCATAACGGTAGTTTATCCAAATTAATTGAATCCTATCTTAAATCTTTGGTTAATCAGCAGGATAATTCGGACAAAGATGAAATAAAGATTTCAGCCTTTGTGAGCAGCATGCGAACAGGTAAAAAAATACCTGCTGGATTGAATCATAAAAAAGAATATGTGAAACACCTTGCTGATAAATATAAATGAAAGCCAAAGTATTTATCGATACCAATGTGATGCTTGACTTATTGGGAGAGCGCGAGCCATACTACAACGACATAGCAAAAATTGCTACACTTGCCGACAAAGGCGAAATAACGATGATTGCTTCTTCCTTATCCTATGCAACCGTATTTTATTTACTCAGCAAAAATGAAAGTGCAGTAAAGGTGAAAGAGAAGCTGCGTAATTTTAAGATAATATCAGAGATAGCTCAACTAGATGATTTGGTAATTGAAAAAGGCCTTAACTCAAATTTTACCGACTTTGAAGATGCACTTCAATATAATTGTGCCCTACAATCAGAATGTGATATTCTAATAACACGTAATCAAAAAAACTTTAAAAATTCAAGTATTCCGGTAATGTCGGCAAAAGAATTTTTGAAAAGTATTGGTAAGAAGTAAACACCATGAATGCTACTCCCTTCTCCTTAGGAGAAGGGCAGGGGATGAGGCCCCCAAACGCTTAGCGGAATGGAATGCAGCGAAGCATCTAATACCACACAAACTTATTAGCCAAGCACACCACGAATGCTACTCCCTTCTACTTAGGAGAAGGGCAGGGGATGAGGCCCTTGTATTACCTCGCACTTGGGCTTACATCAAGGCTTTCAAATTCGGCATTAAGGTATTTGTAGTGGGCAGTGATAGCAATCATAGCAGCATTATCAGTGCAGTATTCAAAGGCAGGCACAAAAGTTTGCCAACCTAGTTTTTTACCTTCTGTTTCTATGGCTTTACGCAAACCGATATTGGCCGAAACACCACCTGCCAAGGCTATTTGTTTAATGCCCGTTTGCTTAGATGCTTTCACCAATTTTTTCATCAAATGATAAATGATGGCTTCTTGCATACTTGCACAGATATCGGCTAGGTTTTCTTTCACAAAATCAGGATTAGTTTTTATGCGCTCACGGATGAAGTAAAGGAAAGAGGTTTTCAATCCGCTAAAGCTAAAATTAAGTTCAGGAATCTCGGGCTTGGCAAATTCAAACGCATGAGGGTTTCCACCTTGTGCATACTTGTCTATCAATGGTCCACCAGGGTAGGGGAGTTCTAGTATTTTAGCGGCTTTATCAAAAGCTTCACCAGCGGCATCATCAAGGGTTTTGCCAATAATTTCAAACTCAAAATAATTGCGCATCAACACAATTTGGGTATGTCCTCCGCTTACGGTTAGGCACAGAAAAGGGAAGACAGGCTTAGGCTCATCTATAAA
>RGVD01000014.1 GCA_010027395.1 Bacteroidota bacterium | reverse complement strand
GTACGCGAAGTCAGTTTTTGATATTAGCTTCTGAAATAAATGCAGCTGGTGGCTCTGCTGGTTTGATGACCAGTTTGGCATTTAATAATTCAGTTGCAACTGCCATCAATACATTTTCCTGTAATGCAGCAGTTGGTTATGCAGGTTTTACTATTAAATTAGGTCAAACAGCTGCTACTTCTCTTTCGGCATTCAATACTACTACACCCATGACCACTGTAGTTGGCCCTGTTACTTATTTTGACGCAGTGGGATGGAATACGCATAATTTTACCACCAATTTTAATTGGAATGGGTTGTCAAATATTTTAGTAGAAGTATGTTTTTATAACACGTGTTACAATTACAATGCACTTACATTTAATTCAGCTACCTCTTTTGTAAGTTCTGTTTGGTATGCTGTAGATGGTGATCCTGCAATATGCACACAAACTACTACTTCCGGTACATCTAACTTACGTCCTAATATGCGATTTGGTATAACTTCATCGGCAAGTAATCCAGCATTTGCATTTCCAATTCCAAGTTTTTATGCTCCTGATACAGTATGGTTAAATAGTCCTCAAACGCTAATAAATACTAGTGTTAATCACACCCGTGTATTCTGGAACTTACCTAAAGAAAGATATTTGCAAAATGGTTATTATCGTACATGCTTCACCAATCCATCAAATATTCCAAACGATTCCATTCCAAACAGATGTAATATAGACTCCAACAAATACAATGATAACTTTACTTATACTTTTAATCGTCCGGGTTGGTGGTTAGTGCGCCTAACAGCAATCAACGCCACCAAAAGAGATAGTTTAAGGGATAGTGTTGAAAAATGGATTTATGTTGATACCCCAAGTAGAAAACCACAAGCTAGTTTCATAGCATTTAAAAAAATAGTAGGTGTAGGCAGCGATTATGCAAACTTGTATGATTTGAGTAATTATGGTCCTACCAATTGGTATTGGTGGTATGATCCTGCATGTAATAAATGTAATCAAACAAGCAGTGGCTATAGCTATAATATAATATACAATGACTACGACCAAAATCCGGTTTTTTATGGCCGAGATCCTGGTACCTATGATATATGTTTGCAAGCGGGTAATGTGAGAGGACTAGACACATTTTGTATAAAACAATATATTTCTGTTGTCAATTCTTATAACTTGTGTAACTCAAATTCAGTCACATTAACTGATACTTCAGGTTATATTTTTGGATTAAACGGACCCGTTCAATCGTATGATAGAGCTCAAATAACAGGTAATTGCGTAGGAGCGCTCATCTCTCCGTGTTCAGATTCGATTTTTTTGTACTTAGAGAGAATGAGATTGTATTCTGGCGACAGTATTGATGTGTATAATGGCTCTTCAGCCTCAGCTACTAAACTGGCCAGTTTAGGAGGCTCCTCGCTGAATGATGTACCTGTAGCCAATAGATTATTAAAAGCAGGGCGTCAGGCCTTTATAAAATATAGAATACAAAGTGGTGCCAACCCTGCAGTCGACTCTGCAAGTTTTTCTTTAAGGTGGTCAGCCAAGCCAGCTAGTTATGGAAAACCGGTAGCTAAATTTAAATTGCCAGATACTTTGTATTCGCAGGCACCGTTGTTTTATCAAAATCTTTCAACAGGAGTTTTAGCTCAATACAGCTGGGATACTGACGGAAATGGAACCTTTGGAAATTCTGCACAGAAACCATTGCTTGATAGTATAAATGCTCAACCTACTAGAACTTTTTTAATTACAACTGCATCTTTGAGAAAAATATGTTTGGCAGTTTATAATTGTGTAGGTAGCGACACTGTATGTAAGAATGTAATGTTCTTACCTATACAATCTGCGCCAAAAGCTCGAATAGCTATTAGTAAAAGAACAGGTTTTACAACAGATACATACCAATTGTTCGATAAAAGTTTAAATGGACCAAAACAATGGAGATGGTATATTACATTGGGAGGGGTTCCTGGTACTGCTAGGTATAATATTTCAAACAGTACAAGTCAAAATCCAATAGTTACATTCAGTCAAGCAAAGAAGTATACCATACATTTATGGGTATCAAATGATAGAGGTACTGATTCCGTTATGTATTTGGATTATGTAGATGTTGGTTCATATGATCAACCAAATGTTATTAATGCAGGTGATGCCACAAATGGAATAGGTATCTCAAGGGTTAAATTAAATGGAGGTGGAATTGATACAACTTTTTCAAGTCCGTATGATCCAAAATCACAATATATAACTGGAACAGGTAATCAATTTGGTAAATTGTTTAAAGGGGTTAATTATTCAGTATCTGTGCAAAGACCAAACAGCAATGCTTCGGCTGATTATAAAGTATGGATAGATTTTAACAGAAATGGTGCCTTTGATGTAAGTGAAGAAATTTTATCAAAAACAAATAGCACAAATCTAATTGAAACCGGAAATACTTTTAGTATCAAAAATGATCAAGCCTTGGGTACCATGCGAATGAGAGTGGGAGTTGGGTTAAGTAACGCCAATCCAACATTAAATTATTCGGCAACCTATATGGGAGCGTTTAAAGATTTTGACGTTTTATTCGATACGGATACCATTCGACCTGTAATCGCTTTGAAGAGTCAAATAAGAATAGAAACTGAAATCAATCAACCTTTTGTTGACCCAGGGGTAACTGCCTCGGACAATTTGGAAGGTGATATTAGCTCTAAATTTGAAACAATTGGAACAGTAGACATCACCAAAACAGGTCCAAACTATTTAAGTTATATCGTGAAAGATTTATACGGCAATGTGAGCGATACTGTGAGACGAACTGTCTTTGTAGTACTAAACCAAAGAGGTCCAAAATTAACCTTAAATGGTGGTAATGTGCGCATGTTGGTAAATACAAAATTTATTGAGCCAGGCTACACTGCAACTGATAATTTAGGAAATGATATCAATAAGTTGGTTCAAAAAAGTACAGAATTGGATACAACCCAAGTAGGTACTTATAATATCATTTACAACATAACAGATGCAGATGGATTTAGTGTATTATTAAATCGTACTGTAACTGTAATTGATAGTATTGCACCACGCATAGTAGGTAAACAAAATCCATATGTACAACAAGTCAATACAGTGTTTGATGCTTTGAGTAAAAGTGTTATATCCATAACAGATAATTATCAAAAACCTCTGCGTAACGCTGACATTAACGTTTTAGGAGAGGTAAATGCAAATAATATTGGAACCTACAATCTGGTATACACTGCAACAGATAGTTTTAACAATCAGGCAAACCCATATTTACTAGAAGTGCAAGTGAAGGATTTATTACCTCCAACCATATTGCTTAAAGGAGATAATCCTTTAAACGTGGAAGTATGTGATGTCTTTACAGATCCAGGATATATTTTATCTGATAATTATTGGCCACTTAATGCTTTAACAGTCAAAACTAAGTCAACATTAATTCCAAACAAGATTGGCACTGGAACTATCGAATATACAGTTACTGATGGGTCAGGTAATACGGCTGTAATCACCCGAAGCGTTAGTTTTGTGAAGAAAAGTAAGCCTGTCTTAATTTTAAATGGATCTCCAATTGTTGAAATCAATAGATTTGAAAAGTATGTTGATCAATTGCCTTTAGTTCAAGATTGTTATTATAACAATCTAACCGCTACCGCAGATTTAACAAAACTTAATAACCAAATACCAGGTACTTACCTGCTACCTTATTATGTTACTGACCCTAGTGGCAATGCTGCTGTTCCTATAACACGTCAGATTAAGGTAAAAGATAATTTTATCATGGCTGTTGAAGAAGTGAAATCTGGTGATGTTAAGCTTTATCCTGTTCCAACAAATGGTTTAATGGCTATTGAGTTAAACGAAAAGGAACTTATTAAAAATGTAAAAGTATTTGATATGTTTGGTAAAGAAATAGTAGATGTGAAAGCCAATACTAATGGAAGCAAAGCGGAGATAGATATGCAAGGTAGGGCTTCAGGAATTTACATTCTAAATGTAGAAACTGAAACAGCTACATACACTAAAAAGTTCAATGTAAATAAATAGAAATTTTGAATATGTAAAAAAGGCGGTCATCTATAAGATGATCGCCTTTTTTATTTGAAATCACAGAGAAAGTTGAAGAATCTGAGATTAGTATTTTTTAAAATCGTTCTATTCTTAAGATCTTTTTTGTTTTATTATTTATTGCAAATTTGTTATCAATTTCCAATCCTAATAACCCAATAATATCAACTTGATAAAGGCCCAATAATTGATGCTTAACTATTACATTTAACTTCTTATCGGTCAAATAATCACTTATTTTTTTTGACCCCTTTAGTCCGAAAGGAGAAAATTTTTCACCCTCTTTAGGTTGACGGATATCAAGTGGCAATTCAAGTAAATCGAAGTTGATATGCTGAATTGTTTTAGCTTTTAAATCTTCATCAGAAATTTCATTCCTTTCTATCAAATTAAAGATATATTGAGTGCCATATATTTCAATTTTACAAGGCAGCCTATCAATAATAAAATGCATATTAGCATCAGTTTTATCTGATTTTGACTTGATTAATATTTGCATTCTATCAATAAATAAATCATATTCATTGGTCTGAAATGACAACCCTGATTTTCCTATGGATGCGTGTATATCAAAACTCTGTGAACTATTAAATCCAAAGGGTCGTAATAGCTCAAATAAAAGGGTTTGGTTAAGGATCTTTTCATCTATGTTACTAATATCAAAACATATATAATTATCAACTTTAGTAAATGATTTGTTGCGAATATCATTAATAAAATAGTTCAATAAACTTTCAGTTTCGCGCACATAATTTGCTAATAAGTTGCTGCTATTAATAAAATCAGGATTTAAAGAATTAAACGCGGGTATTAATTCATGACGAATTTTATTCCTTGTATGTTCCATGCTGTTATTTGAATGGTCAAATACAAATTTTACATTATTAATTTGGGCATAATTTTCTATATCCAATTTGCTAGTAAAAAGCATAGGTCGAATCAATGTATTGCGTTTTGGCATTATACCATGAAGTCCAGCAATACCTGTACCTCGTGAAAGATTTAACAGGATGGTTTCACTAACATCATTTTTGTGATGTGCAGTTGCTACATAATTTAAGCCATTTGACTTAAGTAATTCGTTGAACCATGAATACCTTAAATTTCTTGCTGTTTCTTCAATTGAAAGTTTATTTTCTTTTGATTCAGTTTGTGTATCAAAACTGGCCAAATGGAAAATTATATTGTTTTTTCGGCAATATTCTCTGACAAATTCTTCATCCTTATCGCTTTCTTTTTCCCTCAAATTGAAATTGCAATGTGCGACTTCGAAAATAAATTCAGCCTTTTTGAATAAATCAAGCATTACCATTGAATCGATACCCCCGCTTATGGCTAGCAAAATCCTGTCATTGAAGTCAAATAGTGATTTTGCTTGAATATATTTTTGAAAGGCCTTCAGCATTATGCTATATCTATAAAAATATTAGTTTTGAAGGCAAATGTCGTACTTTAAAATTATTTGGATACAATTATTATTAAATCTACTTGTATTAAATGTCTTCGGACAACAAAAAAGCAGGGTGGAGATAATTTTTGCTAAAACTTTAGAAGGAAATACCAAGTCGGTTTATGGAAGTCTTACAAAGCTTATAGGTAATGTGCAATTAAAACAAGGCTCAACACTTATGTTCTGCGACAGTGCCTTACTATACGATGATAGTAACAAATTGGAGGCTTTTTCCAATGTGAAAATAATAAGTAATGATACCATTACCATTACTGGAGAATACCTAAGATATAATGGAAACGAGAAGAAAGCACATATAGAAAAAAATGTTGTTTTAACCGACCCTTCCATTACCCTTACCACGCAGCAATTAGACTATGATCTTTCACAAAGTTACGGTTATTATGCCCAAGAAGGCACAATCGTCAATAAACAACAAACCACTCTGAATAGTCAAATGGGTTATTATTACGCTCATCTAAAAGAGTTCTTTTTCAAGAAAAAAGTAAGTGTAATTAATCCAGATTATACCATGTATTGTGACACTTTAATGTACAATACTTTTACAAAAATATCTTACTTTTATGGACCTACCACCATCTTAAGTAAGACAGATAAAATTATTTGCGAAAATGGCTGGTACAACACAAACAAAGAGCAGGCCCAATTTAGTAAAAATGCTATTTTGATTAGTGAGAAAAAGGTATTAAAAGCAGATAGTTTGTACTATGATGGGAAATTGAAATTAGGACGTGCATTTAGAAATGTGGATTTATATGATTCAGCACAAGATATTAGACTTATCGGTGATTTTGGGGAGAACAACGGTAAAACCAAACGAAGTTTTGTAACTCAAAATCCATATGCGATTAAGCTAATGGATAAAAAAGACAGTATGTTTTTGTATGCAGATACGCTTTATTTATACCAAAGAGATAAAAAGCAAAAACAGCACTTTGAAGCTTATCATTCAGCAAAAATTTTCAAAAATGATATGCAAGCCATTTGCGACTCACTAGTTTATATGCAGGATGATTCTATTTTATGGTTATTTAAAAGCCCGATAATGTGGACTGGTGAAAACCAAATAAGCGCTGATACCATTAAATTTTTTATCAACAATAGTAAGCTAGACTCCTTTTATTTACTCAATAATTCCTTCACTGCTTCAAAAGTAAAAGGTCAACATTTTAATCAAGTGAAAGGGCGAAATATGAGAGGATATTTTGATAGCAGTAATATAAAATACATTAGAGTTTTTGGTAATGGTCAGAGTATCTATTACGCAAAAGAAGATTCAATAAATTATGTTGGTGTGAATGTAATAGATTGTAGTGAGATGGAATTTTACTTCATTAATAAAGTTTTAAGTAAAACCGTTTTTATAACCAAACCTGATGCTACGATGTACCCATTGGATGAGCAAAAGCCTGAAATGCTTAGACTTAAGGGATTTAAATGGCATGATAAACTAAGACCCAAAAGACTAAATAACAAGCAGCTAAGTAAATTTTATAATAAAAATTAAGGTTACACTTGTTTTTATTTGGGTTCTTTATAACTTTGGAATTGATATACTATTGAAATTTTTTAAAATCGATATGAGAAAAACAATTACTAATCCACTTATCAAAGTAGTTTTTTTAGCCTTGTTGGCTTTACTACTTTTTAACGGCAAAACCTACGCACAATTACTAGGGGGTCGAACTTATTACATCAATGGACAAACGGATAAAACTTTCCTAAATGGAAATGGTGCAAGGGATACTTTTCCAAGTTTAATGGGTGGTAGTATTCAAACGCCATCAAAGGATACATCTAATATGGGTATTATCCAATACCTTAATTTTTTTGGTGTTGATATTGGAGGAAATAGAGCTCCGATAACCATTATCTTAACAACAGGCTATAATCCTATCGAGCCGGCTCCAATTACTATTGGTGGAACTACGGGAGGATATCCTAACATGAGTGATTCAACAAAATTTATTACTCTTAAAACGGATGGACAGTCATTTGCTATAACAACCAATGGAACCATTGGAGCTAGCGCTAGTTTGGTTAGATTTAACAGCGTTCGTTGGTTTACAATAGATGGTGCAGGAAATAGTAATAACCGAGCATTAAGTTTTGTTATGCCAGCAACTGCAGCAACTAATACAAGTAAAGTAATTGATTTAGCCCCAATAGTTGGAACTAATGCTTCAGGTATTCAGTATCTAACTATCAAAAATTGTAATATAATAGGTAGTTCTACAGCAACCTTATCTAATACTTATGCAGGTATTTATGTTGGAGGTATAAGCGCTACTCCGTCTGCCCCTTCAAGAGGAAGAAATTCTTATATGACATTTACAAACAATAATATATTAGGTGTTCAAAATGGTATCTACTATAGAGGTTTTAGCAGCTCAAACGGGCAACAAGATGACAACATAAATATAAGTAAAAATATTATTGGTGGAACTTCTTATCCAACCCTAAGTGCTGGCACAACTGCATTAGCTTCATTGGGGTCTGCTTCAGTTGGAAGTGGCACATCTAGCCCTTCTGGTATATATGCAAGTGGTATAAAAAATGTAATAATAGATGGTAATGTTATTAGAAATAATTTTATAGCAGCTACCAATTACAGAGCAATTTTTCTTACCAATGAAACAACATCATTTTCTTTGGATAGTAATGTGCAAATTACTAATAACCAAATTTATAATTTATTCAGTAACGCTGCTAGTAGTGGTATTAGCGGTATCAGAATAAACATGGGGGCTCATACCCAACAATTAAGAATGTTAATTGCAAATAATTCCATTGCCAAGATAATTTCTTACAATAGTACTAACTCAAATAATTTAAGTAATGAGACAGTAGGTATTATGCTTGAAAGTACCACCTCTAATGCTGGTTTAGAAATTTATTATAACTCGGTAAATCTTAACCAAGATTCCATGCTAGTTAACAGTCAATCCGCTTGTATAGGCATGGCTGCTGGTGTATCAGGAGGAGTGATTTGTATGAATAATATTTTCTCAAACACTATGGGCTCTGGAAATAATTCATGTGTTCAAGTGGGATCTACTAGCGGATGGCCTTTTAGTTATATTAATTATAATAACTATTACGCCACAAATATCAGAGCTGGTATTCATTGTATTGGTAATATAGCATCATCTCACATATTAGCCCTAAGTGGTTATTTAAAATCACAATCTTTAAGAAACTTTAGATTGTACTCTCCATCAGATTCTTTTTCAATTTCAACTCCACCTGTTTTTTCAAATGATTCAATTTGTATCATGGCAAATGGCTTAAATCATTTAAATTTTAATAGAGGTGCAAGTTTAATTTATGGAGTGGCAAGTACGGGTGTTTCTGGAATACCTATCACAGTATATAATACCTTAAAATTCAGAATAACTACTGACATTTACGGAACATCTAGGTCAGCTTTAGGACGTTTCTCTTCAATTGGATGTCACCACTGGAATGGAGATTCAATGAATGCGCAATGTGCATTAAATGCAGGAGCATTATATTTGATTAACAATGTAGATAATCCGCCAACTTTACAAAACTCCTCGAATGGCTCTTTCAGAAATATTACTCAAGCTATTAATTATATCAATTCTTATGGAATTGGCGGAGGAAATGGCGGTAATATAACTTTTGAGATAAGAAAAGGGTATGCTGGTGAACCAGCTTATTTGCCTGCAATGAATGATTATTTAGGTACTACTTTTGCCTCTACCATTGTTTTCAGAGTGGCAAATGATACAAACATTACCATCACCATGCCAAATTCTGCTGCTGCGCCAAACTTTAGTTCTGTAATTAATTTCACAGGCGCTAATTATGTAACATTTGATGGTAGAACAAACAAAAATATTCGTTTTGCAATTCCACCTTTGGCTGTGAGCACTACATATCGTGTTATTGGTATCACTCCTTTGGACACTGGTTCGAGTAATATTACTATTAAAAACTGTATAATATCAGGTAATTCATCTGCAACATCCATTTTTACTGGTTTTGGTATTTATATGGGTACAAGAGCTTCATCAGGTTTTGTTTCTTTAAATTCAAATCTTAATAATTATACATTTTCCGATAATATAATTCAAGCAGTAACAAATGGTATTGCTATCAGAAGTTTAGGATCTAGTAATGGACATAACATTATTCGAAATATTATCGGAGGAACCATTCCTACCGGAACAGGTGCAAATACAACTTATATCGGTGGTACAGCTAATTCAGCAGGTATTTATCTTAAGGGAGTGCAAATAACTCTCATAGATAGTAATGTAATTAGAAATTGTATTCCAGATGGTACGCTTTCGAATGGTTTTAGAGGTATAGACTTAGATGAGTCAACCACTGTATCAAGTAACTTTGTTTTATCAAATATTGATGTAAACAGAAACTTTATCTATAATTTAAATACTATAACAGGTTCAGGTTGTTATGGTATAAGACTAGCATTATTAACCAAAGATGATAGTCGATACATTACTTTTTTGAATAATTATATAAGTAGAATTGGTGGTGCAACTACAAGTCCAACAGCTGGTGCGGCTGTCAATGCAGCTAATCCTGCAGGTATTTTTATTGATGGAAATATAACCACTGCCGGAACACCTGCTATAGGTTTACTTCATAATACAGTTGTAATGAATATGCCTGTTTTAGGAACAAATCCAGGTGGTACTTCCTGTGTTTATATTGGAGCAAATATCAAGACTGGTATTTCAATGGTAAATAATATTTTTGGTAATACTGGTAATCGTACCCAATTGGCTAGTTCTGCTGCTAACAATAAATTTTCATTAATTGTTGTTGGTAATGTAAATCCATTTGCAGCTATTACTGGTTTGGCAACTGAACCATCTAATAAAAACAATTATTTCATTTCAGGAACCGGTGCAGGTACTTTACTTTCATTTAATAATAATACACAAACAGCTACTAATATTTTCGATTTAAGAAAATTTAATAGTACAACAGCTGCATTACCTATACTTATTACTAATGATATAAGTTCATTTAGTTACCCAGTTACTTTTTTAACTGATACTACACCTAATTTAAATTCTGCCACAGCAGGTTTAGTTTATGGTAATGCTAATACTTTACCTTCAGTTTGTAAAGATATTTATGGCAATCCGCGTCAAGCATGCCCTGGATTTAACATAAGCTCTGGAGTAACAGCTAGGTGTATTGGTGCTGTAGAATTTGATAGGAATTTTGTACCTCTTTTTGGTGGTGGAACATATTTAATTAATGGATCAACAGACAATCCCCCAACTGTAAACTCTCAGCTAAATGGTTCTTTTGCTACTGTAAGAAGTGCAATTAATTATCTTAATGCCAATGGTGTAGATGGTGGTTTTGGTGGAATATTACCGGTAAAACTATTACTATCGAGTGGTTATGTTGGCGAAACAGACACATTTACTGGACCTATTACGGTCCTGGATTATCCAAAAGCAAACCAATTCAGACCAGTTATTCTTTCTGTGGTTCCAAATAGATTTGATACCATTAAAGTTCCTGCAAGTAAAATTGCGAGAGGTTTTGTAAACTCATCTTTAATAAGATTAAGTGGAGCATCATACTTTGAAATCAATGGTGACAATGGAACTGGATCTAGAGGTTTAACTTTATTAATGCCACCTCAAATGGCTGGATTTTCAAATAGGGTTGTTGATCTTATTGGTGGTTTATCACCAATTGCCACTAGCGATAGTTCAAATAGTTTTTCAGCAATTAGAAATTGTAATATTATTGGAGTTAGTTCAACCTTTAATGATAGTACTTTTGCAGGTATTTATATGGGTGGTGTGAACATTACAGGTACAGGAAATAATATGAATGCTAAATATGGCCGTAACAATAGTAATTCTTTTCAAAATAATTTTATCGGAGGTGTTCAATACGGTATATTCCTAAGAAGTAGAAATATTAAATCGGAAGCTGATAATGGTAATGTTATTAGCAACAATATAATTGGTGGGGATGTGGCTCCATCAGGTTCAAGAAATACAGACTATTGGGGTGGTTTAACCAATGCAGCGGGTATATCTGTTAATGGCCAAAGTAACCTAAGTATTTCTGGTAACATTATTAAAAACAATATACCTAGTTTTGGTAACAACAGAGCAATAGAAGTAACTGTTTGGCCTTTAAGTGGTACTTCATTGGCAAATACTTCGATAGGATCAAACATCACCATTGAGAAAAATGAAATTTATAGAATTACCTCAACGGTTGCCTCTTCTGGTGCTATGGGTATTGTATTGAATTATGGTGGAACTGGAATAGTAGATAGTACCAATCTTGGTGCCAACATCTCGATAAATAATAACAGAATTAGTGGTATTAGAGCTTCTGGAACTACTATAGTTACTGCTACAGCCTCAAGCTTCACAAATAATGTATTTGGAATATTAATTGATGCGCCTTCAGTTGTTATGAGAAACAATGGAAATACACAATTAGGTGTTTCATTAAATTACAATTCAATAAATCTAGGACAGACTAATACACTTTCTGGAACTAATGTTTTAAGCGCTGCTTTGGGAATTTCGCAAAATATTAGAGGTGGAGTATCTGCTTATAATAATATCTTCCAAAATAAATTAGGAGTAACAAGTGGTACAGGAAATGATGTATTTGGTGTAGCAGTGGGTGGTACAATCAATCCATTTAATAATGGTAATACTTTTCCACCTTACTCAAATATTGACTTTAATGATTATTATGCATCTAACCCTTCTACAGGTGCAACAGTTGCAAATTTTGCTTCGGGAGTCCAAACTTCCCCTACTTCACCAAATTTATACAGCACTTGGGATCAAATACAATCATTTACTTTAAGTGATACATCTTCTATAAGTTTTGTAGCTCCTTTTACAAATGATACTAACTTATTCATTTCAAATGTGGCCTCCCCATTATTTAAGGCAGGAACACCAGTGGCTAATGTAAATACAGATGTATATGGTACTGCAAGAAACATTTTTAATCCTTCAATTGGAGCACATGAATTTTCTGGAATTGAAATTGATAGTGTAAAACCACGTATTTTCAATTATTCTGACCCAACTGCTTGTTATTCACAAGGTATTTTATTAACCTATTCACTTATAGACAAAAATTTAATATCCGACACACTATACTACGTGCTTAACAATGGAACTGAGCAATCTGTTCAAGCCGCCTTTTCTAATGGTACTTCTAAAGTATATCTTATACCTAATCAAGTTCCTGGAACATTGATTCGTGTTAGAATTTCAGGTAATGATTTTGCAGGTAATAATGGACGTTTTCCAAGAACTAAATCTTATGATACCATAAGCACTAGTATTTCAAGTTTCCCATACGCAAATGGTTTTGAAGGTGGAAATGTTCCTTATTGGCAAGTAATACCGTTAAGTGGAAATGCTACTTGGTTATTAGGTCAACAAGGATCCAGTGCTGCTCCTAACTTAGCCCCATACAGTGGCTTTAAAACAGCAAATTTTAATTCAGCATCATTTGCTGCAAATTCTTCAGCTAGATTGTTATCTCCTTGCTTTGATTTTACCGATATGCAGAATCCTACCTTAAGAATTGCTGTTTCACAAAGTGATGTTAATGCAACTAAGTTAGATAATCTTGATATTAAAGTTGGGATAAATGGTTATTATGGTTCAGTAACTAATATTTCAAGGGTAAATTTAGATCAAAAATATTCTTTCCCTGGATATAAGGTTTTCGAGGTATGTTTATCCAACTTTGCTGGTCTGCCAGGAATTAGAATCGCCTTTGATGGCAATGCAGTTGGTGGTGGTCAGAATATTATTATTGATTCTATTCAAATATTTGATGATTTTCAAAATCAGTCAATCAGTCCGAAATTCTTAAATGCTTGTTTTAGAGACTCTGCTACTTTCACCATACCAAGCACAGATCCAAGATTTGTTTATTCTTCTTATGATGTAGCCAAACTTGGAAATCCATTAATCAGTTACAGTGGAAATAGTTCAAGTATTACTTATAAATTACCGCCAAATAACAATGCAGATACAGTTAAAGTGGTTGTTAATGCAATAAACACCCTATCTGGTTGTAGCAATTATTTGCCGGATACTGTTACTCTTGCTGTTGGACGTTTCTACAATGGCCCATTTGTTGCCCCACGTATTACAGAGTTTACTGGTGCATTTAATGATGGTACTTCTTTCTTCCCTGATGGCGCTAGAGTTGGTGATACTTTAACCTACGAAATAAAAGCACCATCATTCCTTACAAATTCAGACTATGGTACATTATGGACGATTTCTAATTATACATTACAAACATCCACAGGTACGCCTGCATTAGACTTTACTTTATTACCAGGAAATGCTACAACTAAACCTGCCGTAAGATTCATTGCCCAGCCAAGCGAATTGAATAGTACCTTCAACTTGAATTTAACCATGCGTTTGTTAACTACAGGATGTGACTCTTCATACACTAGAGTTTTGAGTGTAACTTCTACACCCGTTCCTCAGTTGATTTCAAGTGTTGATACCGTATGTGCACTAACAGGTATGACCTTTACGGGTAATTCATTAAGCAATCCATCAGATGGACCATATAATTTTATTTGGAGTTTTGGTGATAATACAGGTGCTGGTTTGCAAGTAGCTCAAAAGACATATCTAACAGGCGGTTTATATACTGTTAGATTAACAGTTGGTAACCGTTTGGGAATAACTGGAAGTTCTACAAAGACTATTTTTGTTAGAACAAGTCCAACGGTTAACTTTACTTATGATTTACCTTGTTCGGGAGATTCTACTAAGCCAACTACATTTAAATCAAATACCCAACCAAACGGGTCTATTTATTTATGGACTTTCCCAAGTACCACTCAATCTAATGCAAATGCAAGTTTCTATTTTAAACAATATGATACTACCTATACTGTAAAACTAAAGGTTAGAAATACAGTAGGTTGCGAACAAGAGCAAATACAAAATCAGATATACTCATTTGCAAGACCCACAGCTAGATTCACAACATCAAATGTTTGTTTAGGTTTAAAATTACCTTTGACAGATTCATCTACAATAAGTTCAGGTTCAGTAGGTCGTTTTTGGGATTTTGGTAATGGTGATATCTCTTTAGGATCTGCTCCTTCGTATAAATATACCGCAAGTGGCACTTATTTGGTTACTTTGATTGCACGTTCAAACTATGGTTGTGCAGATACTTTACGCAGAACCGCAACCATATTTGATAAACCTGTGGCTAACTTTAAATATACCACTGCATGTGCTTCAGGTCCTGGAACAACCAAAACACAGCCTGTAGACTTTACCAATACATCAACTTTTAGTGGTGGATTTAACAATGTAAATTATACTTGGAATTTAGGTGATAATACAACCTATAGCGGTGTTACTCCAAATAAAACATACTCATCTATTGCGGATGCAGATAACCCTTTTTACGTGAAGTTAGTTGCTACAGAGTTGTATAATGGTTGTAAGGATTCAATAACTTTACCAGTAGTTGTTAACTATAAACCAGTAGCTCAATTCTCTGCTTCTAGAACCACTGTTTGTAATAATTCACCTGTTGTGTTTAACAACTCTTCACGTATGCCTGATAACTCAGCATTGGTAAATAGTTGGACTTTTGATGCTTCACCTTCAGGTGTAAGCAATAGTCAATCTCCTACTTATGTATTCCCTGGTGTTAATTCATACAATGTTCGTTTAATTGTTAAGTCAGTTAGCAGTACTTGTTCGGATACAGCATATTTACCAATCAATGTGGTACCTGCTCCTTCTGTAAAAATCAAAATTGATAATATTGGATTTGGTCAACGTAAGTTCACTGCTATTTTTAATCAAGCTGATAATGTTAGCCCAACCAATTATACTTGGACTATGGGAGATTTAAGTGGTACTTATTTTAATGTTGCTAGCCCAAGCTTCTATTTTGATAAAGGAAAACAATGGTATACAATAACCCTGAAAGTTGACGATGGAAACTCAGGATGTTCTATTGCTGCAGTTGATTCGTTCCAAAATGATAATGTAGGAATCAATGATAAATTAGCTAATCAATTTAGTATTAGAGCTTACCCTAATCCATTCTCTGAAAACACCAATTTAGATTTCACACTAGACGAATCTAGAAATGTAAATGTGACTGTTTTAGATATGCTAGGAAGAAGCATTAGCCAACACGCTTATGGTAAATTGGCTGCGGGTAAACATAGTTTCAGATTGGAGGAAAATGAATTCTCATCAGCTTCTAGTACTTATTTGATTAAAATCGAATTTGATGATACTACGATTTACCGTACAGTTGTTAAACAAAAATAATTCGGATCGTCCGACAGAAAGGCTACCCAATGGGTAGCCTTTTTTGTTTATGAGATATCTACTGTTAATATTTATTTGATTAGGAGTTGTTTGATACTATAATTTAAATTTACTTTGAACTGTTGCAGCTTTTAAAATGCGTTATCAAGAAGAGTTTAACAAAAACATACATCAAAGTATAGCAGATGGGTCGATTAAGTCAAAGACTCAAACTGCTATTAGTAGATATGTGCAGCAACATAAGAAATCGCTAGAGCAATTTGTTTCCTTAGAATTGGCGAAAAATAGAGCAGCCTATGCCAAATGGCGCGTGACTGAAAATTTAGATAAATATTTAATTGAATTTGAGGCTTCGATAACTCGTAAAGGTGGCAAAGTAATATGGGCGCATGATGGTACTACTGCTCTAAACGAAATTGAGCAGCAATTAAAGCGTTTAAATGCCAAATCCATTGTAAAAAGTAAAACCTCTATTGGTGATGAAATAGGATTGACTTCCTACCTACATGGAAAAGGTTTTGAAACCAAGGAAACAGATTTTGGGACCTATCTTTTAGGTTCATTAAAAACAAAAACTGCTCATGCCTCTATGCCCCTGTTGCACATCGAAAAGTTGAAGGTTAACGAGTCTTTGAATGCTAGTATCCGAACATCATTGAATGCAGATGAAAATGAAATAGCTAAAGATATTGCAGAGCAATTAAGAAGTAATTATTACCAGGCAGATGTTTGTATTACAGGTGCAAACTTCCTTATTTCGGATAGTGGTTTTGTATCTATTTCAGATAATGAAGGAAATGTCCAATTATGCACTTCTTTTGCAAAAACACATATCGTATTAGCGGGTATTGATAAAGTGCTACCTAGCTTGAGTGACATAGATATTTTTTATACTCTTCTTTCTTCGCATAGCACAGGACAACGAATTTCAACTTATAACACATTATATGGTCCTAAAAATGCGAACATAGACAATGATAGTCCATCAGAGTTTATTGTTATTTTGATAGATAATGGTCGTTCTAATTTGCTTCAAACTCACGAACAAAGAGATGCTTTGCATTGTATTGAATGTGGTGCCTGTCATCATGTTTGTCCGATATACACCCAAATTGGAGGGCAGGCATTTAAAAATAATAGTGAGTCTGGTCCTATTGGTATGGTTGTTACGCCTTTGAAAGAAGGTTTGACCGACAATAAGTATTTAAGTGAAGCCTCAACTAGCTGTGGAAACTGCTCTAATGTTTGCCCAGTTAATATTGATATACATACTCATTTGCTTCGAAATAGACGAGATGCTCGACAACTCGGTCTTTCAACTAATGGGGAAAAATTAGCATGGTATACTTGGAAAAAAGCCATGATGAGTCGTAAAAATTTAGACAGAGCTTCGGGAATAAAAAACTTTACCTTTAAACAATTCTTTAAAGCAGACTGGGGTGAAGAAAGGGAATTACCCAAGATTGAAGACAAGTCATTCAATCAAATGTGGCGTGAACTGAAAGGCACTAAATGAACCACATCCACTATTTAATTTGTCACCTTTTAACTTTCATTTAAATTATTAAGAATTTTTAAAGTCAGTCATTAGCAATGATTGCCAAATGCTTTTTTACATTTGTTAAAAATAAATACCTATAGACTATGGAACAAGAAGCATTACCGCACGTATTAGTAGTTGATGATGAATTAAGTCTTGGATCTTTATTAAAGGAAAATTTGAGATTAAGTGGTTTTAGTGTTAAGCTATGCAAGGATGGAGAAGAGGGATGGAAAGTATTTGATAAAGAACGTTTCGATATATGTATTTTGGATGTGAATATGCCAAAGAAAAATGGCTACGAATTGGCTGAACTAATCAGAAAAAAAGATGCTTTGACTCCCATCATATTTTTAACGGCTAACACGGATGAAGATGATAAATTAAAAGGTTTTGAAATTGGTGCAGATGAGTATATTATAAAGCCCTTTAGTACCAATGAACTTGTGGCTAGAATGAAGGCTATTTTAAAAAGAACCAAAGGAATTAATGCTACTACCTTGGCTAAAGAAGAAGTGTTTATTGTAGGGAATACCAAAATTGATACTTCTAATCATTTAGTAATGGTTAATAATGATATTGAAAAGAAAATAAGTTCAACTGAAAGCAACTTGTTAAAGTTGTTTATCGAAAATAAAAATATGCTTTTATCTCGCAATGCTATTTTACTTAGCATTTGGGGTAGAGATGATTTTTATACAGCAAGAAACCTAGATGTTTATATAAATAAGTTAAGGAAAATTATAAAAGACGATATTTGTTTAGAAATTACAAATATTCATGGATCCGGTTTTAAGTTAGTCGAAAATGCTCCTGCTTAAATGAATGTTATCAAAAGGCTGAAAATAATATGTTTCCTATTTATTGTTTTAGTGCAAACAAGTGTTTTTGCACAAAGCAATTATGTTGATAGCTTAAACAATATACTTCGTTCATCTGATGATAAACAAAAGGTATTGATACTGTCTGAATTAGCCAGTCATTTTAGATATAGTAATTCCCAGCTAGCCATAGACTATTGCAAGCAAGCTTTCGATATTTGTTCTAAAATAGATGATAAGAACAATTGTATGTTTTTATCCAAAACCATCGCCTCTCTTTATTTTAATCAAAGCAATTTTAATCAAGCCAAAGATTATTATAACAAATCCATTCAATTTGGATTGTCTGGTGCGGGCTTGGCTGAAGTGCATATTCAATTGGGGAATATTTCATTAGCACAAGGTATATTAACTGCTGCTGCTGAACAATATTTCAATGCCTTAAAATATTATGAAAAGAGCAAGGATGAAAATGCAAAATTGAATGCATATTCACTCCTAGCCGCTGTTTTTGAAAGACAAAATAATTTTAGTAAAGCCATTGAATACAATATAAAAGCATTGAGTATTTATGAGCATAGTAAAAACAAATTCAGATTGATTAGCAGCTATGATAATATAGGAAACATCTATTTAAGACAGAAAAATTATAGTAAGGCAAAGCTCTTTTTTATGAAGTCTTTACAAGTCTATAGAGAAATAAAAAATACTGCAGGAGAGGCTTCTACGTTGCATAATTTGGCTAAAGCCAATTATGAGCACAAGCAATATGATAATGCATTAGCCTATGCTAAACAATCTTTATTGCTAGCTCAAAGCATAAACATTAAGCCTCTCTTGGCCTCGAATTATAATGTTTTGGGATATATATTAACAGCTAAATTAGAATATTCAGAGGCGGATTCATATTTTAAGAAGGCAATTGATATTTCCAAACGAACAGGGTTGAATATTGAGTTGGATTTAGCATACGAAGGATTAGAAACTTTGTATAAAGCAACTAATGAAAAGGGTAAATCTATTACCTTTCAATCTTTGAGTAATAATATGAAAGATTCATTGTACAATGATTCTATCTTGAAACGAATGAACACCCTTGAGGCGGATTTTGAAGCCAAAAGCAAACAATCAGAAATTGAATTATTGAAAAGTGAAAGCGAGTTAATTAATTTGCAAAGACAAGAAGAGAGAAGGGTACGTAACTTTCTATTAGTATTTTCAACTTTATTATTAACGCTTTTTGCTGTTGTGGTGTTTTTTTTTATCAAAAACAAAAGAATTGCCAATGCACTTGAAAAGCAGAACAAAGAAATCATTATTCAAAAGGAGCAATTGACCCAATTAAATAATGTGAAGGATCGTTTTTTTTCAATCATTTCTCATGATTTAAGAAACAATTTAACATCCATGAAATTGTATTTTGAACTTATCAGCAATAAGAATTATAAGCCATCAGATGAAAAACACTTGACAGGTGAAATCGCTAGTTCGGTTAACAATACCATTGATCTATTAGAGAATTTGTTGGTTTGGGCTTCAGAACAAATCAAAGGAAAAGCCATCAATATTGTAAGGCTAAACTTGTTTGAGATAGCTAATGATAATGTGGCTTTGCTCAATGGAAATGCTGCCCAAAAGAATATTGAACTTGAAAATTTAGTAGACGAAGATTCATTTGCCTATGGTGATTTAGATACCATTAATTTGGTGGTGCGAAACCTTATTTCAAATGCAATAAAGTTTACACATGAGGGTGGAAGTGTTAGTATTAGTTCGCAAATTACAGGTGAATTCATACATATTTCTGTTTTGGATAATGGGGTTGGAATTTCATCAGATAAAATTCCTTTGCTTTTTACCCAGTACAAAAACAACAGCACCAAAGGAACTGGCAACGAAAAGGGCACGGGTCTTGGATTGATGCTTTGCAAAGAATACGTTGAAAAAAACAAAGGACAAATATGGGTAGAGAGCGAGCAAGGTAAAGGCTCTTGTTTTTTGTTTAGTTTACCTCTTCAGCATCAAAATTAAATTTCCTTAAAGAAAACAAATGCAGTATTTCATACATATCTGAACATTCAAACAAGGTGTGTATACAATCATTCTTGATAATTCTATCTGCTTTTATACATTTGAAAGCGTTAATCACTATACATCATGTCAACGGAAAAGATACTTATCATCGGCTCGCAAGGCCAAATAGGGCTAGAATTATCAGAAGTATTAAGAAATAATTACGGACACGATAATGTGGTCTGTGCGGATGTGAAAGAGGTTGAAAATCCTGTTGGACCCTACGAGAAATTGGATGCTATGGATCGCCAAGGTATGTATGAAGTGATTAAAAAGCATGGAATTAGCCAAGTATATTTGTTAGCAGCCTTGCTTTCGGCCACTGCCGAAAAGTTCCCCCAAAAGGGTTGGAACTTAAACATGGAAACCCTGTTTACCTGCCTTGAATTGGCAAGAGAAGGGCACATAAAAAAACTGTATTGGCCCAGCAGCATCGCTGTTTTCGGACCCACAACCCCTTCTGAAAATACCCCTCAGGCCACCGTTACCGAACCCAGTACTATTTACGGCATCTCGAAATTTGCCGGAGAACGCTGGTGCGAATGGTACCATTTAAAACATGGAGTAGATGTTCGCTCTTTGCGCTACCCGGGTTTGATCAGCTACAGTTCTCCTCCGGGTGGCGGTACCACCGATTACGCGGTAGATATTTTTCACAAAGCAAAAGCAGAAGGAAAATACACCTCCTTTTTATCGGCACAAACTGCCCTACCCATGATGTACATGCCCGATGCAATCCGGGCCACCTTAGAGCTTATGGACGCCCCCGCAGAACAGGTCAAACAACGCGGATCGTACAACGTAGCCTCCTTAAGCTTCAGCCCGGAAGAATTGAGCAACGCCATTCAGAAACAAATTCCCCATTTTCAAATCAGCTACGAACCTGATTTTAGGCAACAAATTGCCGACAGTTGGCCAAAAAGCATTGACGATTCTGCGGCCCGCAACGATTGGGGCTGGAAACCCCATTTCGACTTAGATGGAATGGTAAACGATATGCTCGCTCACATTTAATGGGTTTGGGGCCTAGGCCATTCATTGAGTTATGAACGAGCTCCAAACCTGGATATCCCGGTTTCAAAACCCGGTTTATCACCAAAAATGCATAGGAATTTATGGCTATCCCGATGAGGAGGCATTTGCATTTTGCTCAAATTTGGAATCCAATTCTGAAATTAGGCAACGCTGGGTGGTTCAGCCGTTTCATACCGGCGGGGGATTGCCCGGTTTTTCCATTCCAATTCAGGAA
>RGVD01000130.1 GCA_010027395.1 Bacteroidota bacterium | reverse complement strand
TATTTAAATGGAATCAAACCTTGGTCGTGATACATAGCTAAAACAGCATCAAATTTGGTAAATTGTTTTGAACCAAAGAAACCATCAGCAGGATAAGGTCCGTAAACAATCATCCCTTCTTCTTGTGCTGTTTTTACGGCTGGTTCTATGATATCCTTTTCTTCGCTACCCAATAGACCTGCATCGCCTGCATGAGGGTTTAGTCCAAGTACGGCAATTTTTGGTTTAGTAATACCAAAATCATTTTTCAGACTATCATTCATTAATTTTATTTTTTTCAAAACTAAATCCTTACTTAGTTTAGAGGAAACTTCTTTTAAAGGCACATGGCCTGTAACCAAACCAACTTTCAAATCATTGCTTACCAAAAACATGATATAATCATGCACATTGGCTTGTTGCGCTAAATATTCTGTGTGTCCTTTAAATGGCAACAATTCATTGTTTACCATGTTTTTGTTTAATGGCGCAGTAACAAGGGCGTTCAACTTTCCACCTTTCAAATCTTTCACCGCCATTTCTAAACTTTTGAAAGCATACTTACCTCCTGTTTGATTGGCTTCACCAATTTTTATTTCAATTTCCTCTTCCCAACAAACTACTAAATTACTTTTTTTAGGATTGGCTTGGTCTACAGATTTGATATAATTTAGATTAAAGTCTTTAGCTCCCAACACATTTTTCCAATAGCTCAACACCTTTGGAGATCCATACACCACTGGACAACATAAGTCGTTGATACGATTATCACTCAATGTTTTTATTACAACTTCAACTGCAATGCTATTTACATCGCCAATGCTTATTCCTATTATCGGTTTGTTCATCTTAATTTATTTTTTTGACCAACAAAAAACGATGGTCGTGTAATATTATTTTTTTGTTTTTTCTGACGAAGATAGTTTTTTTACAAAATCAAACATAAGTCTAACACCAACGCCAGTGCCCATTTTGGGTCTATAGCTATCGTTTGAATTAATAAATGCTGGTCCTGCAATGTCAAAGTGCATCCAAGGATAATCAATGTATTTTTCAAGAAACTTGCCTGCAGTTATAGCCCCGCCAATGGGTCCGCCAATGTTTTTCATATCTGCAATATCGCTTTTTATTAGTGCAGCATATTCATCCCAAAAAGGAAATTCAACTAAGCGCTCATGCACTCTATTTCCACTTTCTTTAAGGCTCGATTTGGTTGCCTCATCTGCAGTTCCCATGCACACAATTCCGAAATGTCCTATGGCTGCTGCTGCTGCACCGGTTAATGTTGCAAAGTCAACAACCAATTCAGGATTATACTTTTTTGCATAGGCCAATGCATCTGCCAATATCATTCGGCCCTCAGCATCTGTATTTAACACTTCAACAGTCTTTCCATCGTACATGGTAATTACATCGCCAGGTGTGTATGCATCTCCACCAGGTCGGTTATCAGTAGCAGGAACAAGCGCTATCACGTGATAAGGAAGTTTGGCTTTGGCAATGGCGTACATGGATGCGCATGCTACTGCACCTCCACCCATATCACACTTCATGCTATCCATGCTGTTAGGAGTGGGCTTCAAGCTAAGACCACCTGTATCATACACCACACCTTTACCTACAATTATAAATGGCTTTTTATTGATGGCTTTGGCTGGCTTATATTCCATGATAGTAAATGTTGGAGGGGTTACACTTCCTCGATTAACAGCAAGCAATCCTCCCATTTTCAAACTTTCTATTTGGCTTTTATTTAATACTTCCACCTTGAAGCCAGCAGCCTTACCCATCTTTTGCATTTCCTTGGCAAAAGTTACTGAGTTGATAACATTTTGAGGTTCGTTAACCAAGTTTCTTGCTTGATAAACCGCATCAACCAAAATATTCATTTCATCAACTTGTGATTGAGAAATAGATTTGTCAATAAGTAGTATTGATTTTAAAGTATATTCTGATTTTTGGCTTGATAGGTATTTAATAAATTGGTAATTACCTAAAGCTGCTCCTTCAGCCACACACAATAGTTCATATGATAATTTTTCAGTAGTGCTTATTTGAAATGATTCGTATTTATGTACATTGATTGTATTGGCAACTTTATTGCCAATACCTCTGAATGCTTCGTATTTGGCAGCTTCATTTTTCTTTTCAAATTCCTCAATAAGTTGAACAAATACAAGTGATTCGAATCTATTAATGGTAATGAAGTTATCTTCTTGTTTTATTTTTTTAGAAATGTATGTTATCTCTTCCTTGGAGAATCCAAGTTCAGACCATTTGGCCTTTTTATTGGTTATTACAAGTGATGAGATTTGTTTATTGATTTTAGAACTAAGTTGTATATGTGTCATAATAAAATCTTCTGATTGAGCGTGGCGAAGATAATTTTAATTTGTTAATGTTAACGGTGGTCTGCTGTTGAAATGTTAATAGTATGAAATTGGAAATAAAATAGGCGCGCAGCTTCGCTGCGCGCCTTCAAATCCGAGCCTTTGGCTTATTTTTTCATTTTTGCAGGTACAGCTTTTTTGCTATCAGCCGCATCTACTTTGCAATGAACTCAAGGACAATAACCAGTTTTTGTTGCTTAAGCTAGTTCCATTCCTTTTATACCTGTCTTTACGAAGTCACAGTTTTTTGCATGGTATTTTTTGCCTTTGTCAGTTACATACACAGTTTGAGCCATCAACTCATAAGCTGTGAAAGCCATCACTGCCAATACAAAAAAAGCTACCTTAAATAATTTTTTCATAAATAGTTTTTGAGCTAATCGTAATTCGGATACAGAGATTAGGAAATAATTTGCAAGCAAATTTTTGGAATGAAACTACAATGAATATTGTTTCAGACTAAAACTTTTATGTATACAATTGCTCAAAATACATTCTATTTGCAATAAGCAATGGAATTAGTAAGAGCAAAAAAACACTTAGGGCAACATTTTTTAAATGATGAAAGCATAGCATTTGAGATTGTAAACTCATTAAATGAAAAATGCACAACCAATGAGGTGCTGGAAGTAGGTCCAGGAATGGGTGTGCTTACTCAATACCTTTTGAAAAATGAATCCATCCAAACTTGGGCCATAGACATAGATGCAGAATCAGTTAAATGGTTAAAAGAACATTTTCCTGCACTTCAAGAAAGGCTAATTCTTGGTGATTTTCTTCAAATAAATTTTAAAGATTATTTTAAATCTGAATTTAGTATAATTGGTAATTTCCCTTATAATATTTCATCGCAAATTATCTTTAGGATGATTGATTGCAAAGATCAAATTCCTCTGATGGTGGGCATGTTTCAAAAAGAAGTGGCCGAACGTTTGTGCGGCAAGCCCAGAACAAAAGACTATGGTATTATTTCGGTTATCACCCAAGCCTTTTTTGATGTTGAATATTTAATTACTGTTCCTGAACATGTTTTTACTCCGCCCCCTAAGGTGAAGTCAGCAGTGGTAAGGTTCACACGAAAAGAGGCTACCCTTGCTTGTGATGAAAAGAAATTTAGACAAGTAGTAAAGACAGCTTTCAATCAAAGAAGAAAGAAATTGCGCAATGGTTTATCTTCATTTAATATCAGTGATGAAATATTGAAAGACTATATTGATAGAAGGGCTGAAGAGCTTTCAGTGGATGATTTTGTCAATTTAACCAATTTAATTCTTGCAAATCAATCATAATTTTACATATTTGAAATATGGTTAAAAATATTCTATTCATTGCTTTTGTTTCTTTTTTGCTTGTTTCGTCTTGTTCTAAAGATAGCACTTCAAACAACACTACAAATCCAATTGATACTGCCAGTCAGCAGAAAATATTGGAGATAAAAACGAGTTTTGGAATTACTTGGCATTGGCTGATAGTAACTACCTTGATGGTAGCACTTTTCATAGAATAGTGACCAATTTTGTGATTCAAGGTGGTGACCCAAATTCGAAAGATGCCGATACTACTAATGATGGAACCGGTGGACCTGTATATAAAATTCCAGCTGAGATAAATACATCCTTGTTTAAGCATGCTTATGGTGCTGTAGGTGCTGCGCGTGATGGTAATGCAGCTAAAGCTTCAAGCGGCTCGCAATTTTACATTGTAGTGAACAAAGCGGGACAAGCAAACCTAGATGGTAATTACACTGTTTTTGGTAAGGTAATAAAAGGCATGGATGTAGCAGAGTTGATTGTGAAACAACCTAAAAACGCGACAAATAATAGACCTTACACCAACATCACAATGGATGTAAATATATTGACCAAAACCAATCAAGAGTTGAAGGATGAATTCAACTTCACCCCTTAATTATTTACCGGCTATAGATTTTAGTTTTTCTTCTAGAGCAACTTCATCACCTTCTATGTAACCAGTGTGGGTATAAACGATTTTTCCAGTTTTATCTAAAACTACTGTGAATGGAATAGAGTTGGTATTCATGGCTCTACGCAAATCTTCATTCACATCTAAAAGACACTCGAATTCCCATCCTTGGCTATCAACAAAAGGCTTCACTTTCATTACGTTTCTGGCATTGTCAGTAGATACAGCTACCAATTCGATACCGTATTTTTGTTTCCATTCGTCTAATACTTCATTTACATTGGCTAGCTCTTTTATGCAAGGTTTACACCATGTTGCCCAAAAGCTAATCACAGTGATTTTTCCATTGTTTTAAGTGAAATATCTGGCATGGTTTGTCCGTTTTGTGACATGGCAGTTAAAGTGAATAGACTGATTGTTAATGCAAATAATAGGTTTTTCATAATGGTAAAATTTTCTGCTAATTTAATTTTTATCTGAATAAACAAAAGTCTTGCCACAAAAATAGTATTCTGTACAACTCATTGATATACTAACAAAACATCTTAGTAAGCCATTTACATTATTGGATAATTTCGTTTAGGTTTGAAAAGAATAAAATAAATCATGAAAGTAGGAATTTTTTTTGGTGGCAATAGCCGCGAGCGTGAGGTAAGTTTTGCAGGAGGAAGGACTGTTTACGACAATTTGGATAAAACGCTTTTTGAAGCCATTCCCATATTTGTAGATAGTTTCAATAATTTTATTCTACTTGATTGGCATTATATTTACAAAGGCTCCATCAGAGATTTTTATCCGCCCGTTTCAGCTACCAAAAAGCAAAAACATGATGTTCAGATTTATGCTGAAAATATTGCAGATGCGTATAAAGATAATGGAAAGTCTCTACTAAGAGGTTTAGGTAAAATCATAAAAGCTGAAGACCTAAAAGGCATGATTGATTTTGCTTTCTTAGCCTTACATGGTGCCAATGGCGAAGATGGAAGCATACAAGGTTTGCTCGAGTTTATGGATATTCCGTATACGGGAAGTGGTATATTGCCTAGTGCTTTAGGCATGAATAAGCGTTTGCAAAAACAATGGATGCAAGCAGCTGGCATGCATACACCGAAATGGTTTTCATTTGATAAATCTTCACTCTTAAATATAAAAGATACTTTCAAATCAGCCAAAAAAGAAGTAGGTCTACCATTTGTTGTGAAGCCCGCCAATCAAGGTAGCTCAGTAGGTGTAAGTGTAATTTCAAAAGACAATTATGATGAATTTGAATTGGCCGTTCAAAAGGCATTTTTCATTCAAGAAATTTCATCAAAAGAATGGGTTGGTTTAGATGAAAAAGGCAAAACACAATTCATACAGAAAATAACCGATGTGAAAGAGGGTATAGGTTTACCAGCTATTTGCAAGGGCGAGATTATTTATAACCCGGATGATTTATGGGATTTGTTTGATGTTACGTTTAATAAAAAATCAAAAAACAAATCAACTATCAAACTTGAAAGTATATACAGTGAGACCGAATGCTTAATAGAAAGTTTTATTGAAGGCAGAGAGTTTAGTTGCATTGTGTTGAAGAATGAAGATGGAACTGCGGTGGCCTTGCCTCCAACAGAGATTGTGAAAGGCAAAGAAGTGTATGATTACAGAAGCAAATACCTTCCAGGCCTAAGCAGAAAAGTAACACCCATAGATATAGAAGAAAAGAAGATTGATGAGATTAGAAAAGCTTGTCAGGATTTGTTTAGCTATTTCAATTTTCATGTGTATGCGCGTATTGATGGTTTTATTAACAAAGAAGGTAAAATATTCCTAAACGACCCGAATACCACAAGTGGCATGATGCCTAGCTCTTTCTTCTTTCATCAAGCGGCTGAGATTGGTTTGAACCCTTCGCAGTTTTTAACGTATATCATTCGCACTTCTATAGCTGATAGAGCCAAGTCGCAGGTAGTGCATTTTCACCACGATGCTTTATTGAAACATTTGGATACTAAGATTGCTTCTAATCAAAATAAAACAAATAGCAAAAAAAGAGTGGCTGTGTTTATGGGTGGTTATAGCACCGAAAGGCACATCTCTGTGGAAAGCGGAAGAAACATTTATGAGAAATTTGCTTCGTCAAGCAAGTACCAGCCTTTTCCGGTGTTTGTTACGGGTGATGATAAGCATCATAAGCTTTATACTTTGCCCATCAATGTAATGTTGAAAGACAATGCAGATGACATCAAAGAAAAAGTATTGCACTATAAAGTATCGCCTATCATTAAGAAGATAAGCAAAGAGTGTGAAACACTTTTGAAAAAATATGGAAATACCCAAGCCTTGTTTGCCCCAAAAGAAATAAGCTATAAAGAACTGGCAAAGATGACCGATTCAGTGTTTATTGCCCTGCATGGCAGACCGGGTGAGGATGGAACGGTGCAGAAAGAATTGATAAAATTGAAAATTCCGTTCAATGGCAGTGGAGTGGATAGTTCTAAAATTACCATTAACAAATACGACACCAATGAACTGCTGAAGAAAAATGGTATTCGTGTAGCAGAACACATTTTGGTGCATATGGATAAGTGGAAAAAAGACAAAGCTGCAGTGATTAAACAAGTGGAGAAAATTGGTTATCCATTAATAGCGAAACCTGCTGATGATGGTTGCAGCAGTGCTGTTAAGAAAATAAAGACACAAGATGATTTGATTAATTATGCTGAAGGGGTTTTTAGAGCAGCTGATTTAATGGATGCTCTTTTAACTGAAAAACTAGGACTCAAACCTAAAGAAGAGTTTCCTAGAAAAGCCTACTTCTTGGTTGAAAAGTTTGTAGAGAAAGGCAATGCCAAACACTTTTTAGAAGTGACAGGTGGCTTGCTTACACATTACAAAAAAGGCAAACTACAATATGAAATGTTTGAGCCAAGCGAAACCTTGGCAGAGGGCGAAATACTTTCATTAGAAGAAAAATTCTTGGCAGGACAAGGGCAAAACATAACCCCAAG
>RGVD01000129.1 GCA_010027395.1 Bacteroidota bacterium | reverse complement strand
CAGCTTGTTTTAAAGCTACTCTTAGCAATGCTTCACCTATTTCTTTAGCCATTCTATCATCCAAACTTTTATAAGCAATGGCATTGATGTCTTCTGCTTTTTCAAATTGTCCAACAATACCAGCAGTATCTAAAATGCTAGCATTGGCATAGTAAGGAACCCTTGAAACATATTTTGGAAAAGCTACCCTTACAATGCGCAAGGCAGTCAAACTTTTTTTGTCATCATCACCTACGTAAAACTGAAATTGCATACCCAATTCAGGGTTTACAAAATTAACCATGCCACTACCAGTGGGCATTATGGTGAAGGTAACGCTGTTTTGGTCTTTTACAGGTCCAAGCCCATTGTTCCAAAAGAAAACCAGAGAGCCCTTGTCTTTATTCGGTATTTCAAGGTTCATTTCGAATTCTTTTTGGTAGTATTCCACTTGGTCGTTAAAACCAGTTAAGTAGGCTGTTCTCAAGATGTCTTTTTTTAGTTGAATAGGTATTTTAGTATCAAGTCCAACATAATCGACTTTGTATATTTCATAGGCGTTTTTGTAGGATATAAAAGCATTGTTATAATCTTTCAATCCTTCATAGACCATTCCCATTAGGTTCAAGCAAAAGGCATCTTTACTATATTTGTTTTTGCCTCCATATTGGTCAGTTATTTTTTGCATTTTTAACTGCATACGTTTACATTCGACCAAAGCACTTTCATAGTTACCCATTTGCAGGTAATTGATGCTGGTGTAATAGTGTAACAAGATTTGTTCAAAGCTTTCGCCTGCATAGCTGGTATAACCTGGATTGGTTAATAATCCTACAAAACTGCGGGCATAGTTTTTACGAAAATCTTCAATATAATAATCGGCTTGTTGGAAATACTGGTTGCTTTCGCTGAATTTACCATTCAACGAAAGCACAGTACCTTTATTGAAATAGTAGAGTAAAATGTTTCTATTAGGTTTTTCCCATTTTTTATCTGTGAGAAGCTGCTCGGCATTGTCAATATTGCCGTTGTATATGGCCTGCATCAGGTCATAGTTCTTTTGATAATAGGTAGCACAAGAGCTCACCATTAGCAACAAAGAGCCGAGCCATATTTTTTGTAACAGCTTCAATGGGTTAATTAATTAAATGAAACAAGTTTAGTTTTTGATGTATTTTTTGATTTGTTTTTCGCCTATCCACACTTTTTCATTGGTTTCAAGGTCAGTAAGCTCGAGGTTCACTTGGTATTGAACAGTGCGTTGGTTTTTATATTGGTCAACCACTGAAGTCATCACACCATTGATCATAAAATCAGCACCTTTTTCTTTACCCCATTTCTTTTTGGTTTCTTCGCTTGAGAATTGTTGTTGGTCGTTACGCTCATCACGCACTTGACTGCGCTCATCTCCGCTTTGTACTACTTTTACAGCACTCGAATTAATAAATGCTGCTTCTAAATTTTTGATAAAAGCAGTTGGGTCAATTTGTTCACTGGTTCTATTTTTGATAACGCCCACAATCACAGTAGGTTTCTTTTTAAATGTAGTTTCAAACTCACCTCGCCATCCACCTTTCAATGAACTTTCTATCATTTCATTGGCTACCAAACGTGAGTCGGTATCGTTCCATCTTCCACTAATATCGGTTTGTTCCTTAGGGTCGATGCGTTGTACTTTTCTGTTCTGACAGGCCATTCCGCCTAATAAAACACTTACTACAGATGCGGCAAAAATTATCTTTTTCATATGTTCGATTTTATTTAATAATATAAGGGTTTGCAAATAGCGTTCCAAAAAATATGGTGCAATTTCCTTTTAAAAAATGCCAATTTCAAGTATTTTCTTATGTTTGAGGTATGAATAAGTTTTTTATCTTTTTATCCTTACTATTATTGGGATTAGTTTATCAATGCAAAACCGCTTCTACCCTGAATAGCTATGCTGTGAATGGTGAGTATATTATGGATGGTAGGGCCAAGCAAAAAGACTTTGTAGGCAATCCCAAATGCAAGTGGTTTGATTCATGCTATGTTGCCTACAAAACCAACCAATCCTCATTAATAGCCTAAAGCCCATGTCTACCGAGATAAAAGTGGTGGTGGTGGCAGGATCTTGGTGCGAGGACACGCAAAGGGAGTTACCCCATTTTTATAAAGTGATGAATGAAGTAGGGGTAAGCGAAAACCAAATCGAACTTATCATGGTGGATAGAAAAAAGCATTCTTCAGCCTTCAATGTATCAGCCTTGGATGTGAAAAACATTCCTGCCATCATTTTCTACAAGGATGGCAAGGAACAAGGTCGTATTGTTGAAGCTGCTATTGGTGGCACCGAAGAGGCCATGATGAATATTTTTAAAATGATGTAAATGGTAGGTTTAAGATTGTCATCAAAAAATCAAACTAAAATGCCACTTCAACTTCGTTACTAATTAAGTCTTCAAAGGTTTCTCGTTTGCGAATAAGATGCATTTGCCCTTTATGAATTAATACCTCAGCTGGTCTAAAACGTGCATTGTAGTTGCTGCTCATGGTGATGCCATAAGCACCTGCATTATTAAAACATAATATATCACCTTCTCGCACCTCATTTAATTTTCTATCCCAAGCAAAAGTGTCGGTTTCGCATATATTACCAACGATGGTATAAATGCGTTCTTTCCCTTCGGGGTTTGAAATATTGGTGATATGGTGATAGGAATCGTAAAGCATGGGTCTAATCAAATGGTTTAAACCACTATCCACTCCTACAAAAACTGTGGCCGTGGTTTGTTTGATGATATTAGCTTTCACTAAAAATGAACCAGATTCGCTAACAATGTATTTACCAGGCTCGAACCATAATTCTAGATCGCGGCCATATTCTTTGCAAAACTCTAAAAATCTTTCACCCAAAGCCTTTCCGAGTTCTTCAATATCTGTGGTGATATCGTTAGGTTTATAGGCCACTTTAAATCCACTTCCAAAATCAATAAACTTCAAATCCGGAAAATCTTTTGCGGCATCAAACAAAATTTCGGCACCTTGCAAAAACACGCCTGAATCTAAAATATCGCTGCCTGTATGCATGTGCAAGCCATTAATTTGCATGCCATATGTTTTGATAATACGCAATACATGGCGTAATTGATGTATAGAAATTCCAAATTTAGAATCGATATGACCTGTAGAAATTTTATTGTTTCCACCAGCTAAAATATGGGGATTTAACCTCACACAGCAGGGCACCTTATCAGCATAGGCACTACCAAATTGCTCAAGTATAGAAATGTTGTCAATATTGATATGTACACCCAAATTGACAGCTTCTTGAATCTCTTCAAAACCAACACAATTTGGTGTAAAGATAATTTCAGAAGGCTGAAAGCCTGCTCTCAATCCTAGTTTCACCTCATTTATGGAAACAGTGTCTAATCCGCTGCCTTCTTTTTTTAATAGCTTTAAAATAGCAGTATTATTTAATGCTTTGCAAGCATATTTTACCTTTATATTAATAGGTTTAAAAACGTTTATTAATCGTTTATACTGCGAAATTATTTTCGCAGAATTATAAACATACACAGGTGAATCGAACTGTTCAGCCACTTTTAAAAGCATTGAATAATCAAGGTTTTCAGTCATCATTTTTAATAAAATTAGTTTGCAAAGATAATCCAATATGTAGAATAGGCTAAAATCAGGTATTAAAAGGAGTTTAAATAGCGAATTAGAATTTGACATTCACCCAACAAAATGGCAAGAAAATTCAAACTATTAAAAAAAGCTTTTAAATTGCATTCATATTCACATGAAAATAAAATTACTTATAGCCTTCGTTTTGATTGCTTCAATACAGTTTGCTAAAGCTGATGATAGAGGAAACTTGTTTGATGTTAAAAACTATAACATACAACTTAATCTAAAAAACATTAATAGCAAAACAGTTTCTGGGACTACAAGTGTCATTTTGCATTCAAAGTCAAACAAGCTAGCTTCGGTAAGATTAGATTTAGCAAAATTGAAAGTGAGTTCAGTTTTATCTAATAATGATAGCTTGGCTTATTCTCAAAACGACTCTGAATTATTTATAAATTTTAAAAGTCCTTTAAATGATAAGGACAGTGTACAATTGGATATTTCCTATGCTGGTCAACCGATAAAAGACCCTAGTTGGGGAGGCTTTTATTTTAGTGGAAATTACGCTTTCAATTTAGGTGTAGGCTTTAATGTTAAGCCACATAATTTTGGCAGGTGTTGGTTTCCTTGCGTGGATAATTTTACAGATAGGGCCAGCTATAATTTTCATATCACAACGGATAGTGGATACAAGGCCATTTGTAATGGCACAAAACAAGCCGAAACCCACAACATTGATGGAAGCATTATTTGGCATTGGACTTTAAAAGATGAAATACCCACTTATTTGGCATCTGTAGCGGTTTCAAGCTATGTATTATTACAATATAATTTTCTAGGTAAAAGCAAAAATTTTCCTGTTATCATTGCTTGTCAAGCCCAGGATACTAGCAAATTGAAAGCCTCTTTTGTAAACTTAAATCTAGCACTCCATTGTTTTGAAGATAAATTTGATTCATATCCATTTGAAAGGGTGGGCTATGTGGCTGTGCCATTTGACGGAGGTGCAATGGAACATGCAACAAACATTGCCTATCCTATTTTTGCGATAGATGGAACTACTAATTACGAAACCCTTTTTGCTCATGAACTGTCTCACATGTGGTGGGGTGACCATGTTACATGCAGAACAGCTGAAGATATGTGGTTAAATGAAGGCTGGGCAAGTTATTGCGAGGCACAATTCTTAGAATGTTTATATGGAAAAGATGCTTATCAAAAGGAAATAAAAAGCAATTGGAACACCGTTTTGAGATTTGCTGCGGCAAAAGATGGTGGATTGTTTGCTTTATCCAATGCACCACATAATGCTACCTATGGCACAACAGTCTATAAAAAGGGGGCACTAATTGTTCATTCATTGCGCTCATTCATGGGTGATTCTGCCTTTTTTGCTGCGTGTAAATCTTATCAGAAAAAATTTTCATTTAAAGATGCTAGTTCAACAGATTTAAAAAATGAGTTTCAGAAATTTACCTCATTAGATTTAAGTGCATGCTTCAACATGTATGTTAGCAATCCAAGCTTGTATAACATAAGAGTAATAAAATCTGAATTAAACAATGGTGTGATTTCAGTTCTGCTAACGCAAGACTTAAAAAACACACAAACAAGTTTCATTAATATCCCATTAAGTATTACTTTTTTTGATGGGAATATTCATATTGTTCGTGACTTTGTATTCAATAAAAATGGAATCTATACTTTCACCATTGGTAAAATTAATTTCGGCAAAGATTTTTATAGCATTATTGACGGAGACGATAAATATTTCAAGGCAAGATCAATGCAAAATCAAACGATAAAAAGCACTGGACTAAAAAATTTTACAGATGCTTTTTGTGGTATCAACACCCAAAGCATAAGCGACTCAGTGAATATTAATATTGAGCATAATTGGATTGGAGGAAAATGGTGGGAAGTGGCATCTTCTGGTGTCAGAATTTCAAACCAAAGACATTGGATTATTAATGGGTTTTTGCCTACCAGCTTTAAAGCACAAGGCTTTTTTAATTATGACGGCTCAACACCCGAAAACCCCAGCAATTCGGGTTGGTTAGACAATGAATTTATAGATAGAAGCGAGGATTCATTGGTAATGCTTTATAGATCAAATGGAACTGAGATGTGGCAATTGGTTAGTGATTATTCAGTAAACACAGGTGGAAGCAAAACAGATCAAATCGGTAAGATTATCGTAAACAATTTAAAAGTTGGAGAGTATGCTTTTGGTAAAAAAGATGTGACAGCTATCATTCAAAATGTAATGTCTGAAAAGTCAGATTTCATTCACATATCACCAAACCCAGCTAAAAACCTCATCAATATTCATATTAAAAATCAGTTTAAGAATATTGATTTAATTATATCTGATATTGAAGGAAAAACAATTAGAAATACAATCCTTAAAAGTGATAATAACGAAATAGATATTAGCAACCTAATTAAAGGCCAATACTTTTTCATTTTTCATATAGATGAAGATGTTGTTAGCAAAAGTGTAATTGTAAATTAATAGGTATTGCCATACGTTGACTTGGTCTTAAATCTATAGCCAATGCCGTATTCTAGGAAATCAGTCCTTACACCAGTGGTGTTATCCAAGGTACTTTTTAAACTTCCTTGAAAGAATAAATTACTTCTGTGAGTATACCTTATGCCAAATACATAATATATTCTATCAACCCTAACATTGGCAAGGTTATATACATAATGCATTCCCCTCATGGGTATAGATATTCTGCCAATGTTAAATTCAGCCGACAAACCCATTGCCACTTTAAACTTATCAGCCTCAGCTATTTCGTCCATACTTGCAGGTCTTAATAACCTTATATTTGAGGTAGGATCGTAGTAAAAATCAATACTAGGACCAATGTTAAGAATTTTATTTTTTGCATACATCAACTGACTTGACATTACATAAATATCATACTCGGTTTTTAAAGGGTATCTGATTTTAGTGTATGCTGCACCGAAAAAGGTCTGTAAGTAACACTTCTTGGTTTGGTCATTATGAAAAGTGGTCATGCCACGATGATTTATCCTATCAAACAGAAAGAAATTAAGTCCACCTTTAAGGTATGCCAAATTAATCCCATTATTTGGTGCATTTAAAGACCCATTTGAAAAATTCAGAACACCAGCCTCAAGTGCCAATTCTGTATTAGAAAATAGCTTTTGATGAATACCGAAACCAAATTGAATTCCAAGATTATAAGGCTGACTTATTAAATTGTTTTTAAGTTCTCTTACACTGCTTGTGTCATATTGCTTATCAATATAGGATGCACCTAATCCAAATTTAAGAAATGCCATTGTACTAGGTCTATTCAGAAGGGTAAAATTAATAAAAGGCATGGCCGAATAAATATTGCCATAAAGCCATTCGGTTGGCATAAGTACATAAATTAAGCTCAATCCAAATCTAGGATTATTTTATAATTTTTGCCAATCTTTATGTCCATCAGCTCTATAAACAAAATCAAATTCAGCTCCAGCAGCATCAAAATTTCTATTTGGAGCGTTTCGTCCACGAGCTGAGAAATCATACCCCTTAATAATATTGGCACTTATACCAATATTCCTTAAAAATCGAGAAGAATTAACATCTTGAGAAAAGGAAAAAAAACTTATTACGGAGAAAAAGAGAAATAAATAAATTTTAGGGTTCAATGCTTTGAAATTCTCATTTTTAAGGATG
>RGVD01000128.1 GCA_010027395.1 Bacteroidota bacterium | reverse complement strand
TATATGTATATACATATATTGTGCAAACATGATAACACATACAATTGGTTTTTAACGCATTAAAATTAAGTGCGAGCTATCTCTTTAAATTCTTTTGAAAAATTGAAATTGTTAGTATTCAATAAGTACTAAAAACGCATCAGTAATCTTAGATTCAACCTGCGGCTAGTTAGATAGTTGGGCACAGCCCAACGCTGCCCATTGGCATCATCCAACCAAGTATACGAAATGGTATTGTTAACTCCAAGCAAATTAAACACCTCTAGCGATAGGTTACACATTTTGATATGTCGCTTGAAAAAAGTATTTCGTTCCTTTTCATCTTCACGAATTAGGTCTTTACCAAATCCAATATCAACCCTTTTGTAGCTAGGCATTGTTTGTACATCATTATATCTATCTCTATCTGGTGGTCCAAAAGGCAAACCACTACCATATACCAATGTTAAATATACCTTATTACTAGGGTTATTTGCCAAATAATCTTGAAAGGTGATGGCAAACTGCATAAACTGATTGGTTGGTCTAGGTATATACCTGGGTGTTTCAGGATTTCCAGCTACGTCCTTTTGGTTGGTAATAATTTCTTTAGCGTCCATAAAGCTCAAACTTGCCCAACTTTCAGTACCTTTCACAAACTCACCATTTACCCTAAAATCAACACCTTTAACACTACCACTTGCGGTATTTTCGGCAAAATACCTTATTCGTACATTATCTATTTCATATGGTATGATATTTTCCAATTGCTTGTAATAAGCCTCACTTACAAACTTGAACGGTCGACCCCAAGCTTTAAAATTCATATCAGCTCCTATGACATAATGTATAGCCAATTGAGCTTTGATATTTTGATTTAAAACGCCATCAAAATTTCTCAACTCTCGGTAAAAAGGCGGCTGATAATACCATCCATAGGCAGCCTTAATAACCCAATCTTTTCTGAGCTTTTTATCTAGTTTCTGTGCAGCAATATTTCGGTTAATCAAACGATTGGGCTCAAATGAAAATTGAATCCTAGGGCTGATCACATTTTCACTATTAAAACTCCACCAATTGCTCCTTAAACCATAAGTTAAAATCGCATTATAGTTTTTACTCAATGTTTGTGAATTTTGAATATAACCGTTTATTCTAACTGAATTTATACTAAGCTTTGTCTTCAAATAATAAGGCAAGGCAAAATCTTCATTGCTATTTAACCCAAGCTGCGAATAGCCAGCCGAGTCTCGGTAATTCCACTCTTTTTGTGAATCGTAAATAATTTCGTTTTGAATGAAGGCTCCCCATTGAAAATTGTTTTTTCCTGAGCTATGATAGCCTCTATGACCTGCATTAAAAACATAAGCCTGAATAGTATTGCGAGCATCATTTATAAAATATCCTATACCTCTTAGTGATTTGGCTTTTCCAAAATTACCAGAGCCTTGATTGGTCTCAATTTCACTCAATCTATATGCACCTTCTATAGTGAAATATTCATTCTCATTTGAATAAAATGCCGATGTCAAAAATTTCAATTGGGTCTTATTACTTGGCTTATACACCACTGTAGCGGCCCCAGTAGCTGTGCGGTATTCCATCAAATCAGCTCCATCAAAATACACTTTTAATTGCATCACTTGCTTCACAGTACCAAAAGTGGTTTCTCTATCTTGCGGCTGCAAGAAATAACGGTTTTGTGCATAGCTACCCAAAACACTCACACTTAATTTATCGCTTAAATGATAGGTAAGCAATGTCTGTAAGTCAGTAAAACTGGGTTGGTAATCTCCTTTGGTGTCAAGAGTTCCCACCACATATTTGTTAGTCCAATATCTTGCCCCAAGCAAGTATGTAAAGCGAAGATTTTTACTGGCTCCCTCCACATGTGTTTGTGCACCTAATAGTCCAACATTTAATGAAGATGCAAACTTCTTAGGGTCTTTATATTTAATATCAAGCACACTACTCATTTTGTCACCATATCTTGCTTCAAAACCTCCCGCACTGAATTTTACACTTTGTACCAACTCACTATGAATAAAACTAAGTCCTTCTTGTTGTCCGCTTCGTGGTAAAAAAGGTCGGTATATTTCAATATCATTTACATAAACAAGGTTTTCATCAAAATTGCCCCCACGCACATTGTATTGCGCACTTAGCTCATTATTGCTCGATACACCTGGAAGTGTTTTTAAAATTTGCTCGAAGCTACCGCCCACATTGGGCAAGTGAGATGTCTTGCGTGGATCGATGGTGTACATAGAAACTTTTTCACGCTCTCTTTCTTCTTGAAAAACAAAATCATTCAACAAGACTCCGCTATTCAATTTCACATCTAACTTATACTTCTCCCCCTGTTTTAAAGGTCTAACAAAATAAGGCTTCATCGGCAGGCAAACTAAGGACATAATAACCTACCTCATTGCTAGTGGTGGCAATATTCTTTCCAATAACTTGTATGTTAACATCGGGAATATCTCTACCCAAAGAATCCTTTACCAAACCAAATATACTTGCATTTTTTTGTGCAAATACTGAAGATAATAACGAAAAGAAAATAACAAACAGCACAACCATTTTGCTGCTTTGCAACAAAGTAGATTTAACTGCCGAATATGATTTATAAATTTGTGTCAGGATTATTTTATTCAACAACTTGGATAACGATAATTATGCAATTGTAGTACTTTTATTGATTTGTTTGAGCATAGCAATGGTCTGAGTCGGATTATTTGATGCAAAAACATAATTACCTGCCACCAATACATCAGCACCTGCTGCCAATAATTTAGGGGCCGTAATGTCATTTACACCTCCATCAATTTCTATCAAGCAAGAGGAGCCACATTCGTTTATCATGGCTTTTAGCTCAGCACATTTTTTATAGGTATTCTCAATAAAATTCTGTCCACCAAAACCAGGATTAACACTCATCATACATACCAAATCAATATCCATCAAAACATCCTTAAGTTGACTTACAGAAGTATGTGGGTTAATAGCAACACCTGCCTTCATGCCATTTTCTTTTATAGCACCAATGGTACGATGCAAATGAGTACTTGCCTCTATATGCACAGAAAGAATATCTGCACCTGCCTCTTTAAAATCTTTGATGTAACGCTCAGGTTGAACAATCATGAGATGAACATCAAGTGGTTTTTTAGCAAGCTTTTTAATTGATTTAATAACAGGAAAACCAAATGAAATATTAGGTACAAAAACCCCATCCATTACATCCACATGAAACCAATCAGCCTCGCTTTTATTTATCATTTCAACATCTCGGCCAAGATTTGCAAAGTCTGCCGACAAAACCGATGGAGCAATTAAAGGAAAATTCATCGGACAAAAGTATGATATTTGGATAAAAAACTAAATACAAATATTGATACTATAAGGCCAAATCCACTTTTGAGTCAACATAGTTCAAAAGAATATTTTGAATAATAGCCTCTGTTTTATCAGGGAAATGAACATTTACTTCTGAAGTTTCGTTTATCCACCTATGCAATGACGAATTGAAATTTGCATCTATTTTTTTTACCATTGAACCTCCTACATCTAACAATGCCAAAGCATTACATTGTTGCTCATATTGATTAGTCATAGGAATTGCCATTACTTTTTTACCCAAAAACAAGGCCTCCGAGGGTCCTTCAAAACCACCATTGGTTAACAACCCTCTAGATTTTTCTAAGCTTTTTAGAAACCCTTCGTTATTAATTGGCTTTATAAAAACATTAGATCGTTTATAGCAAAAGGTAGAGTGTTTCGAAAATACTTCCCATTCTACATCCTTCAATTTAGTCAATTCTGAAATTAATATTTCATCTCCGTAAGCAGGAAGATAAACAGTGTAATGTTCTCCTTGGCTTGGATTTAGTTGCCTTATTTCTTTTCTTATAACTGGTGTATTTATAAAGGAATCGTAAGGTTTAAAATGAAAACCAATCTTTTTAGTTACAGGAGCATAATTACGTAAAATGGCTTCAGCAAACCAATCCTTCTTGATTGGTCTTGGAGTTTTAGTTGACAAAAATGAGGCTTGATGACTCATTCCCAAACAGTCTTTTCCCCTTAATTTACATGCCCAAGCTGTTAATGGCTCAAAGTCATTAATAACTATATCATAAGATTTAACAGGAAAATGCTGAATATCTTTTAGTAAAGTTAAAGGTTTTAAACTATTTAATGTTTTTGAGTAACTAACTCCCCCATGCGTACCAAAAATAAAACTCATACCATGCTTTTTATACTGAATAGGGAATTGAAGTTGGACTTCAGATTGAATTCCACTTATTAACACGTCTACATCAGCATATTTCATCATAATGGGAACAATTTCACGAGCACGGCTAACATGGCCATTGCCTGTGCCTTGTATGGCATATAGAATTTTCATTTCTTAAACTACTTTTGTTGGAGTTAGTGCTGATCTACTTATTTCATTTAATACAGATTGGATGTCTAAAGCTGCTTTGTTGTCCTTTTCGTCTTCATCTAAATCCAAATCAGTATCTAATTCGTTTTTCCATTTATCATAATAAAAAATTTCCCAAGTACCTTCATTATACTCAAGAGCAGTAAGGTTTTCTATCCAATCACCACTATTTAAATACATCAAATTTCCCGAAAGAGAAGTTGCAAATCGCTTTTGAGGCTGGTGTATATGACCACAAATCACATAGTCAAAACCTTTTTCAGAAGCAATATCAATAGCTGTTTGTTCGAAATCATCAATAAATTTTATGGCACTTTTAACTCCAGACTTAACCTTTTGAGCAAATGACAACTTGCCCTTGCCTAGTTTGGTTGAAAACCAATTCACTATACTATTGAGGATAATTAAGGTATCATAACCTACAGCTCCTAGTTTAGCTAGCCATTTGCTGTTTTTCATAGTTACATCAAAAACATCACCATGAAAAATCCAAGCTTTTTTACCATCTAATTCAAGCACTAGTTTGTTCATCAAATGAAAACGACCCATTTGAAAATTTGCAAACTTGCGCAACATTTCATCGTGATTTCCTGTTAAATAGTAAACTTCAGTTCCATTTGCCATCATTTTGAAAATACGCTGAGCTACTTTCATGTGGCTATCAGGCCAATAACTTTTACTGAATTGCCAAATATCTATTATATCCCCATTCAAAACCAATATTTCAGGATCAATGCTTTTTAAATACTTATTTATTGATTTAGCTTGGCAGCCATATGTACCTAAGTGTAAATCCGAAATAACACAAACCTTTATCTTTCTTTTTGGCATAAAACCACAGTTTAGGCGAATTAAACTGTTTTTTGTTTCTAAACACTTAAATCCATGTTAATTAATATTAATCAAAAGGCTAATAAATTATTAATAGATGGCTGTAAAATAAATTAATATGGTATTTCGTAAAAAGTTTATATTTGATTTCAATATATGACGCAAACTGCTATTACCAAAGACGTGAAAATAACTGTTGAAACAGCTTATCAAAACAATACACATCCTAATTATTCAGGCGAGCACATGTTTGCCTACCGTATAACCATAGCAAACCAGAGTGAATATACAGTAAAACTGCTTCGTAGACATTGGTATATAACAGATTCGGTTCATGGTACAACAGAGGTTGAAGGCGAGGGAGTGGTGGGTCAACAACCCGTTTTAGAACCAGGTGAAACTCACCAATACGTATCTGGCTGTGCAATCAAATCCGATATAGGCAAAATGCACGGAACTTACCTCCTAGAAAGAAGCATTGACGGTCAATTTTTTGAAGTAAAAATTCCAGAATTCCTACTTGTAGCTCCCTTTTACAACAATTAAGAAGTTAAGACAACCTGTTATTAATCCGTTGAAATAATTTGATATTGTCGTATGTTTGAAGCATATTATTTTTATGTTGTCACTAAGAAAACTAAGCATTTGTATATTCAGCCTTTTAGCTGTTGTGGCGTGTAAAAAAGGTTTTGATGGCCAAACAACATTTCAAAGTCCGCCTGACACCTTTATGGCCGTTGATACTATTCATAGAATTGGGGCAGACAGACTAACTACAAGAGTTATAGCCAATTGGTGGGGAACCTCAAAAGTTGGTTTTGTTGTGGGATATGAAGTATCAACAGACAGTATGAAAACCTGGAAATACACAACCCGACAAGACAGTGCCATTCTGTTAAATATTCCTCCTGGAAGCGACTCTGCAGATATTAATATTTTTGTAAGAGCAGTTGATAACCTTGGTCAAAGAGATCCAAGCCCTGCATCTACTTTATACCCAATTAAAAATTCGGCACCCATTGTTAAATTTATTTATGCAGCATCAGTGGGCGGTTCTTTAACACAAAACCCTACCATTGCCTTTCCGGTTTTGAAATACAATTTTCAAGGAATTGACCCCGATGGAAGTGGCGATATTTACCAATATGAATTGTATTTGAATGATACCAATGCAAGTCCATTCATTTTAAATGCAGGAACATCAAGCATAACCTTGAAAGGTGTAAAACTTGATTCTTTAAGCTCAAGCACCGAATGTTTAGTATTTTTAGGTAATAACAACAAAGCATTAATTTCAACAGCACAAGGTTTAAAATTAAATGCTTCAAACACCATATACATCAGGGCAGTTGATAAAGCGTTAGCCAAGTCTCAACTTATAGCCTCAAATCCTATTTATGTTAAAAGACCTGTTTCTGATATCCTTTTAGTAAATGCCTATTCAGGTGGAAACTTAAGTGTTACTAATTTTTATGCTACACGTGCTATCAACCAAGGTTTTTCTAAATTTGATACCTTATTGCTAACCGAGTTGGATGGAACCAATTACACCCAATTAGCACCTGATGTGTTAACCCAATCCCGCACTTTCAGTTTGTTTAAAAAGATTATTTGGTTTAGTGACAATGCGCAATTATCACTAAGTGTTGGACAACAAAGCACTAAAGATTTCTTCGATAACAATGGCAAAATATTTATGGCTTTAGATATCACCTCTAGCTTTGACGCTCAATCTAATTTCTTAGACTTTACTCCTGCTCAAAGCCTAGTATCACTGCCAACAGGAGACCAATTTAAAATTGCAAACAACTCTATTGTTAAACCATTATACAGCAATTGGCCTACCCTTAAGACCAATGCTTCAATAAATCGTCCAAGACCTTTTACCATTCCTAATAACTCTGCCTCTTCAAGCTATCAATTCGATTCATTGTACACGGGTAATTTGTTTGTTACCTATCCTAGTAATTCATGGACAGGCACATCTACCATCATGTCAATAAGAAGAAAGACTGGAGGCAAAGCCAATTTTATTTTCACCACATTACCAGTTCAAAGCCTAGATGGTAACAACAATATCGACTCATTATTCAACAAAGTTTTAATTAGTGAGTTAGAATTTAACAAGTGAAAAATCTAATCCTTTTTGCATC
>RGVD01000127.1 GCA_010027395.1 Bacteroidota bacterium | reverse complement strand
TTAGGAACATACAAAGTTTTTTGCTAATACTTTTTAGCAAAAATATTGTATGCTTGCACTAAACAAAAATAAATTATTATAGGTGGTAGCATTAGTTCTATTTTTAAAAAATTTCTTCCGAAAAACAATTGGAATTGATATTCACAAAACAAAAAAGGGATATCAATATAATCCATCAATAAATTACCTTTTTTCACAATTACGTAAAAAAGTAATTGTAAATACAAACACTGACTTGATTATAGATGGGGGTGCTAACGAAGGCCAATATGGAAGTGACCTAATCAATGAAGGTATCAATTTTAAAAGCAGGAATGTTTGGTCTTTTGAACCTTTAAATAAACCATTCAAAAAGTTAGAATTAACAAGTAAACAACATAATGGTTGGAAGGTATTTCAATTTGCACTAGGGGATAAATTAGAAAAAACTGAAATCAATATTTCTAACAACGATGTTAGCTCTTCTATTCTGCAAATGACAGAAGGACATACCTTCTTTTCACCCAATACTTTTAATACGGGAGAGAAAGAGCTAATAGAGGTGCGCACATTAAACAGTTTTGTAACAGAATTAGAGCCATATAAAAATATTTTCTTAAAAATTGATGTACAAGGTTTCGAAGAAAATGTGTTATCAGGAGCTAGCAACATTTTATCAAAAGTTGTTGCGATAGAAATTGAATTATCATTACAAGAAACTTATAAAGGACAATGGATGATTGAAGAGGCCCTAACTTCGCTCAGACAAAGAGGCTTTTTGCTTTTAAGTTTTGAGCCTGTTATGTGGATTGACAATGGAGCTATGGGCCATGTTAATGCTCTTTTAGTAAGAAAAGAATTGCTATCTCAATTGAAACTTTCTTCTAATGTAACTCCCTATAAGGCTTAATGAGTTTAAATAAACAAATATTAATAGTTGATATTGAACCTTTCAAAAGAGGTGGTCATTTTAAATATTGGTATCATTTATTTGCTGAAATTTTACATACAAAAGCAGGTATAACCGGCATAGTAAATGATAATGTTGAAGAGCAAAGTAAATCCCATTTTTCAGATTTAATAAAGCTTAATCAAGAGGATAACATAGTCTCATTAATTGATCAGTGGCTTAATTTACACATTAAGGAAGAGAAAATTATTATTTTGATGTGGGCTTATGACTATCGAATTCATTTTGACGAATTAGATAAGTTAATGAACCCACATAATGTAAAATTGTTTAGCATAGCTGCCATCTCACATTATTTGCGTAATTCAGTTCATAAAAATGCTTCTAAGGACGATGCATACATTCTAGATTTTTTTGGTAAAAGAGAGGCAAAATGGAAAATACTAATTTGGGATCAGTTCTTAAATATTAAATTACCTAATCAATCAAATTTACTACCTCTGCCCGATGTTCCTAATATGAGTTATGAAAAGTTTGAATTTCCAGATTACCTAAATCAAAAAATTAAATCCTATAAATATGTTGTAGGTTTTGTTGGAATGATGTTTGGATACAGAGGTATGAGTATGATATTGAATCAACATGCCAAATCCAAAGATACATTGTTTTTGTGCTGGGGACCCTATAATAAAAACATGCTACCTTTAATGCAAAGGGGGAAAATGAATCGAGCCCTTAATGGTGAGATAGATAATATTGTTGCCATAAATGAGCATTTACCAGAAGGAAAGTTAACTTACATACTAAGTAAAATTGACTTTTTGTTCATTGCTTCTAATAGTTACCCAGTATCTAGCAGCATATCTATAAGAGCAGCCACTATGGGTAAAAAAATTATTACTGATAAGGCAAATGCTGCTATTAATGATATGATTGTTCGTTACGATTGCGGATATATTATTGACGACTTTTCTTCATTATCAAATCTTTCCAAAGTCTCGGTCAATAATAGTTTTACGAATAGCAATTTATTGGATTGGTATAGTAAGAATTCACTAGAAATAGCATTAAATAATTACTTTGAATTAACATGACCCTTAAAATAAATAATAACCTTTTTCATGAATTATGTCCAATATGTGGCAGTATTTCAATAACCAATGCATATAATTTAATGTATGAAGGTAAACTTAGTTATTCTTCGACTCAGATTGAGCTACTAAAAAAACCAGAACTATGGAAATGCAATGAATGCAAATCCTTTTTTACTCAAAATGCCATAAATGAAGAAGACAGTGTTTCGTTATATAAAAACAGTGATGCAGGAAAAAGATGGGATGCGAAAAAATTTGAAGATGAAAAAACTCCTTATTGTGTGAATGTTTTTAAAAAATTTATTAGAAAAGATATCGAAGTTTTAGATATTGGATGCAACACCGGTGAGTTTTTAGATTTTGCAAAGAATAATGGTGCATCAACTTATGGATTCGAATATTCAATCAAAAGTATTGAAATCTGTGAATCTAAAGGTCATACTATGTTGGAAAATTTAGAAGTTGAAAACAAAAAATTTGATGTTATAACAGCCTTTGACCTAGTTGAACATTTATACCACCCAAATACTTTTTTCGATAAAGTAATAAAATTGCTTAAGCCAAATGGAAAACTTATAATCTTTACTGGTGATATAGATTGTTGGGCTTTTAAAAATTGTAAAGGCAGGTGGTGGTATCTAAATTACCCAGAGCATGTTATTTTTATTTCTAAAAACTTTTATGAAAACAAATTACATGGGCTAAAACTTAAAAACATCTACTATACTTTTAACAATAGATATTTTAAAAATTTAAATTTCACGATGGCTGCCATTTTTAATTATTCAAAAATGCTAGGACTAAGAAAAGGACTAAAACCATACGAGGGATTACCTTCACCAACACCAGATCACATTATAGCTGTATTATCAAAAACCTAAATTACTTAGATTTTCTTATATATAACAAAACACTGTTAAGATGCTTTGGATTAAGTGAAAGAAAAAATAATTTTAGTAATTCACCCTTATTATAGAATAAGCAAACTATAAATAAACTAAAATAATAAGTAACATTAATTGCCATTGCTGCTCCATTTATTTCATATTTTGGTATCAAATAAAAACAAGCTGGAATATATACTATTAGGTTTACTACCTGAAGCATTGTTATTATTTTTTGTCGGTTTTGGGCTATTAACCAGCCTCCAAGGGCCGTTCCAAAAAAGGAGGGAATTATTGAAAATATATGTATTTTAAATACTTCAGGGGACAAATAGTATTTATTTTTATACAAGAGACCTATAATCCAATCTCCGAAAAACAAGCCACCAATAATAATTATAATTGACAACCATACCAATATGGAACTTAATTGTATAAATCGCTCTTTTTGCAGTTCTTTATTATCATTTGTATTAATAATTCCCGGCATAACAGCGGCAACAATGGCAACGGGTATAAAATAACTTGCCTCACTTATTCTAACTGCGGCTGCATATTGACCCACTAAATCCATATCATGCAAAAATCTTAGAATCAAAATTTCATTGGACTTCTGGTAAAGCATTTGAATAAAAGCCGAAATAATAATAGGCCACGAATAAAAGAGCAACTTCTTTGTTTCGTCAAAGCTAAATGACCATTTACCAATAAAATAACCCTGTTGTTTAAAAAAATAAATTTGTAATACAGCTGTCACAACTGATTCGAACACAACCATTGATGCAAACCAAATTAAGGGTAATTGGAAGTATATCAACATTAACTTAACTATAGCAGACAAAAACAAAGTAATTATTTGATTTATTGCAGAATACTTACCTTTTACTTGAGATTGGAAATAAAAATCAATAACAGTGAGTGATTGAAAAACAATTGAAATACTTATCAAAAAAACAATCATTACCCTTTCAGGGGTATCTCTCAAATAAGAATAAGATGTAGCTAAAAGAACCACCAATATGGCTCCAAAAAAACGTAGCCAAAATGCAGTGCCTAAAATCTCATTTATTCTTTCTTTACGTGTAATTAACTCACGAACAACTAGCCCATCCAAACCTAAAGTTGAAATAATAGTGAAAATAGCTATGATACTCAGCGCATAGGAAATGGTACCAAATTGAGCCGGACCGAGATATCGCGCGACTAATACACCAACTAGTATTCCGGAAATAATTCTTGAAACTTTTTCAAGTAATATCCAGAGGCTATTTTTAAAATAATTGTTCTTTGTTTGACTAGTATCCAAGATAATATGATTTACTGCAAATAAAAGATTAATAAACGTATTACATTAACAATTATTATTTGAATAGAAACATATAATAAATTGCTTAAGAAATCGATTTGCATATAAAAGTGTATTTACATTAGTTGAATTATTTCTTTTTAGTTAATGTTGTAAGATTTATTTAATAGTCATGAAAAAAAGCATCTTAATTTTATCAAGTATTTTAGTTTTTAGTTTGGCTCAAAGTCAAACTATTTCATTTCCTCAAGCCAGTCCAACAACAACTGTTTCTCAAAATTTTGCCACTTCAAAAATTGAATTATCTTATTCAAGACCAAGTGCAAAAGGCCGCAAAATATATGGAGATGTAGTTCCTTTTGGAAGTATATGGAGAACTGGTGCCAACAACGCAACCACCATTAGTTTTGGTGAAGATGTAAAAATCAACAATACAGAAATTAAATCAGGTAAATATGGTTTGCTCACGATTCCTGGTGCAACTGAGTGGACAATAATCTTAACAAAAGATTTAACCGTAACCAACGCTCAAGCCTACAAGCAGGAAAATGATGTTTTGAGATTTTCAGTAAAACCAGAAACATTACCCTATTTCACTGAAACATTTGAAATCGAGATTGCCAATGTTAAAACCAATCAAGTTGATATAGAACTTATCTGGGAAAAAACTTCAGTTTCATTCACTATTAAAACTGACTTAGACAGCAAACTAAGTAAACAAATAGCAGAAGTAATGGGAAAAGATAGCAGACCTTACTATCAATCAGCTAATTGGTATTATGAAAATGGAAAAGATTTAAAAACAGCCTACGAATGGGTGAATAAAGCCGTTGATGCTAATCCTAATGCTTTTTGGGTATTACACCTTAAAGCCAAAATTCAGAAATCTTTAAAAGATTATAATGCTGCAATAGCTACAGCTACTATTTCATTAGAAAAAGCAAAAGCTGATGGAGATGAGGCATATGTTAAAAATAATGAAAAACTTATTAACGACATAAAAGCCCTTCCAGATTATTCTGCAACAGGCAGTAAAAAGAAAAAATAATTTTACTCAAAGGGGCTGATTAAAATTATCCCCTTTGTTCTTTATTCTATTTGGCATAATTTTGGTTAGATTCTGGATACCATGAAAACCTTAAAAATTTTTCTTATCGCTTTTTTAATACCCTTCTTGTCAAAAGCTGACCAATTTGATGATGTGATAGCATTCATGAAGGCAGCAAACTCATCAAGCATCTCCAAAATGATGAATACCAATGTCGAATTGACCTTGGTAGAAAACGAAGGAATGTATAGCAGACAGCAAGCAGAAATGATGTTGAAGAATTTTTTTAATCAAAATCCTGCTAAATCGGTGGTGGTGCAACACAGAGGTTCAGCTGCCCAGGGTGCTAAATATGCTATTGCTATTTACGAATCAAATGGGATAAAATACAGGACCTATGTTTTCATGAAAGACTCTGGTACAGGTTTACTAATTCATGAACTTAGATTTGAGAAAGAATAAGCTAGAATTTTTATAGCCTAGCTTTCTAAAAAATCATTTATTTTGCTACATGTTTAAACAATTGCTTGGCAACCCAGACATTCTTGAATTAATTGATATTGCCATTAGAGAAGATATTGGAGATGGGGATCATACATCATTAGCTTGTATTGACAATGACATAATAAGAGAAGCATATTGTATTGCCAAAAAAGATGGTGTGATTGTAGGAGTTGAATTAGCCTCATTTTTATTTAAGAAAATAGATACTAAATTAGTGTTCAACCCTCATTTAAATGATGGAGATTCAATCAAATCTGGTGATATCATTTTTCATGTAAAAGGCAGTCCACAAAGCATTCTTACTGCTGAAAGGTTGGTATTAAATTTTATGCAACGCTTGAGTGGAATTGCCACACAAAGCAGAGAGATAAATACTTTACTTGCTGGATACCACACTAAAGTTTTGGATACAAGAAAAACAACACCTGGCCTACGTTTACTTGAAAAGTATGCCGTGAAATTAGGTGGCTCAGAAAATCACAGAATCGGTTTATATGATATGATCATGATTAAAGATAATCATATTGATTTTGCGGGAGGAATATCTGAAGCCATTTCAAGAACAAAAGCCTACTTGGCAAAAAATAACCTTGACTTAAAAATAGAAATTGAAACCAGAAGCATTGATGAGGTAAAACAAGTTTTATCCATTGGAGGCATTCATCGCATCATGTTGGATAATTTTGTACCTGAAATGATAGCCGAAGCGGTGAAGCTTATTGATGGAAAATATGAAACAGAGGCTTCAGGTGGCATAACCAGAGAAACCATCACCCAATTTGCGCAAGCAGGCGTAGATTACATATCGGTAGGTGCACTAACACATTCATCAAAAAGTATTGATTTGAGTTTGAGAGTAAGTATGTAATGTTTATGCTAAAACCTTAGCCTTTAACATTGCCTTCACTTCTTTACTGATAGATTTGGCATCAAAACCACATTCTGCATATAATTCAGATTGCTCACCATGCTCAACATAAGAATCAGGCATACCTAATCTTTTAAGTTCAGCGGTATAGTTGTGTTCTGACATAAATTCTAGGATGGCACTACCAAATCCACCCATTATGGTACCATCTTCTACAGTCAATATTTTCTTGTATTTAGCAAATATATCATGAAGCAAGCGCTCATCAAGTGGTTTTACAAATCGCATGTCATAGTGCCCTACAAAAATGCCCTTTTCATTCAGAATTTCGATGGCGGAAGCTGCTAAGTTTCCAGCTGTTCCAAAAGATAATATTGCTAATTCCTCTCCTTCTACAAGCACCCTGCCTTTACCAATTTCAATTTCTGCAAATGGGGTTCTCCATTCGGGCATTTGTCCATTGCCTCTGGGGTAACGAATAGAAAAAGGTCCGGCATTTTTATCTAACTGGGCGGTATACATTAGGTTTCTCAATTCCTCTTCATTCATAGGGGCACTTACCACCATGTTAGGCACACAGCGCATATATGGAATGTCTATCATACCATGATGTGTGGCTCCATCAGCACCTGCCAAGCCTGCCCTATCCATACAGAAAACAACATGTAGTTTTTGCAAAGCAACATCGTGCACCACTTGATCGTAGGCTCGTTGCATAAAACTAGAATATATATTACAAAAAGGAACTAAGCCTTGTGTAGCCAATCCTGCAGAAAAAGTAACTGCGTGTTGTTCTGCTATACCCACATCAAATGAGCGTTTCGGCATAGCTTTCATCATAATATTC
>RGVD01000126.1 GCA_010027395.1 Bacteroidota bacterium | reverse complement strand
TGCTGTGTCTTTTCAATCCTTCAATTTTAGATTTCAATTCAGCATCAAGATTTAGTTTCACTAAGATGTTCGAAGGAGTGAAGCGATAACCTGAACCAAATGAATTGTCAAAAGTTTTAAAGAAGTCAAGAATGTCAATCCACTTAAACGCTTGCTCAATCTTTCGTTCTAAATCAATTTTATTTTCAACTCTTGTGAAGTAATAATACTCGTCACCTTTTTCTAAAATGAAATTAATGCTTAGAAAGTAGTCATACAGAAAATCAAAATTCTGTTCTTCTTCAATCGCTGAATAAAGTTTACGAATGGATTCATCATTGCTGTTTGAGCAAATGAATTGACCTCTGCTCAGTATTTCAAAAATTGCTGCTGTCTGTATAGGTGCTTCCATTACTTATTTATTTTGGATATACCATTGCATATTCTATTTCCTGTTGTGAACTATATTTTTCTGTTAAAGCAAATGACGAATCGTATTGTGAAATCAACTGACAATAAACGTTTACTCTTTCATCAAAGGAAACTTCTTTTTCAAAATTGTAAGCCAACACAAAATCAAACAAGTTGTTTCCTGAAGCTATGAAACTGTTTCTAACTTCTTCTAAGTTGATTTGAATTTCTTCTTCAACATTTGGTTGCAGATATTCACTTGAAATTTTTCCTGCAAGTGGCAACTTTATTTTTACTAACGACTTATTCCTTTTTGCAATTCTCAGAATGCTTGTGTATGCGTCATTGTCTGACTGCAAGTATTCTAAACTTAATTTCAAAGGGTAAACAGGATTTGCTTCAAAAATGACATCGTCATTTTTCAGAATTACTTTATCAATGTCCGTGTCTGCTCTGATTGTGAACTGGTCTTTCAAATATTTGAGCTGCCGTAACTTCTCAATAACTCCGCTTTGATACTTGATTTGATTGAGGTATTCAATAATTTGTTTCTGAATTTCAATAAGGTTATGTCGGCACTCATTCAATTGCAGTTTTAATTGAGTGATTACTCGGCTTAACTCATCATCTAAAGCAGATTTGAAAAAGGTTAGTTCTTCCTCTGAAATCAGGTTGTAGGTTTGTTCAATGAAAGAATTGATGTCAATTCTTTTCTTGTCAAGAATTTCAAGTCGTAATTTCTTGATTGTGTAAGTTGGTTCGTTCTTAAAAGTGTTGTCAATGTTCCGTTTTAAGTCAACTACATTTCTTAGAGTGATGTTGCCGATTTTCCGTAAAGCATTTTTTACTTTTCTCAGGTAATCATACTTCCTGATTTCATTGTTTTCTTTCAGATAGTAAAGAATATTTTCTTTTACATTCTGAATGTTGGAGTTTATTGAAGAAGTGTTTATTTCTTCATTGACTTCTAAAACTTGTTCAAAGAAATCTTTAAACTGTTCCTCTATTTCTAAGAAACTCCCGTTTTGTCTGATAACGGAATGTGAGATTAAGTATTGAATCCTTTCTTCATTGTAGTCAACCATTTCCAAAGCAAGGTCATACTTGTATGAAAGCGTTTTACGCTTTTCAAACATCTCTGTAAGGAGTTTATGCTCCCTGACAAGAGTTGAAAGTAGTTCCTTTATTGAAGTGAAAGTGTTCATGCGAATGTCAACTAATTTTTCAGGTTCAGTTTCTTTAAATGTCTTTGCACTTCCCGTTCTACTTGGTCAAAGTCGGGCAAGTCTTTTATTTGTTCACTCATGGAACTCTGCCAACGACCTTTGTATTGCTGCAATCGTTCGGCTAATTTGTTCGGAAAATCTGTGTGATTTAATTCTTTGCTTTTACACTTTGTTTCGAATTCATTCAAATAAAAATCAACGTCCATTCCGTGTTGCTCCAAAAGATACCAGATGTCATAAAAATCACGGGCTTGCATTCTTTGCATAACTGACCGCATTTTCTCCACTAATACTTCTTCCAATGGATAACACAAAAGTTGGTGTTCTTCCATATCGGTATAGTCAATGAAAACATCTTTCATTACTGGTTCAAAAACTAGTTGTTCGCTTCTCGAAATGTCAATTTTTACTTGTTTGTTATTTCCTTGTCCGCCAAGCGGGCCGATATAGCTTATGTAAAAGTTAATGCCACCATCTTCGTGTTCATTGTTATCAATGATTTCAAGTGGAATATTGGCTTCTTCCTTAATGTAGTCAAAGGTTTCCCTGAACCATTCAAAAATTTGTTCATTAGAAATTTCATTATTGATTAGGGTAAAATCCAAGTCTTCTGAAAATCGGTAATCTTCAAAATAGATTTTCTTTAAAACAGTTCCTCCTTTAAACACTATAACTTTTGAAAGTTGTTCATGTTGTGCAATGCCTTTTAATATCCATGAAAGAATATAATCTTTTTCAATCTGCTGGTCACGAACGCCAACAGCTCTTGCTTTTTGCTGTATTTCTCCGGGCTTAATCATGTGTAAATAGCAGATTTAATCGTGTCAGTTTCTATGTTCTGCTGAATGCTCCACCGACTGTTGCGTTTGCCAACCTTTGGCAATTCGGTGTCAAGCACTACATAAGAAGCAGTTTTTATTTTATGTAAATCGTCAATAATTCCTGAATTGATGTCGAGTATTTCTAACAAAAATCCTAACCGTTTTATTACAGCTTGAGAATCGAATTTTTTTGCATAATCAAACAGTATATCGTATTTTATTTTTTCTTTTGAAGTATGAATAGCCCTTGCTACTTCCACTATACCACCAGCATAGTCAGGTTTGAATAGGCAGTCTATAAATGTTTTTTCTAAATCAGAACAAAGCACTTTATTGAAACTATCAATCCATATTTTTTTTGCACCGAAAAAATGTTTGTCGTTGTGATAAATGAATTGAAAGGGAATATTTTTGATTTTTATTTCCGATGGTCGAATTTGTTTTGAAACAACAATTTGTTCCTTCAAAGAAGGTTGTGTGATGAGATTATGAATCTGCAAAGCTGAATAGTAACCAATATAATATTGGGCATCATTTACCAAGTTTCCCGCTATTAAATGCCAGTCGGGCATAAAATTTTCAGCATTTGCTTCGTATGGTATGATGTAATAAACTCCGTCTTTCAATCTCATCAGAAGCCCACGCTTTGTCATGTCGCTTAGAAGTTCCCGAAGTGTGCTTTCCTTTGAATCAGGCATAGCGTGGAATGCTTCGCTATAGTCAAAGCAAGTCTTGTTCTGTCCATTGAAATAGGATAGAAGTTCGTTTGATTGCGTTGATATGTATTTACTTTTCATAGTAATATTGTCAGGATAAACCTGACTACAATGATACGAAAGGTAATTTAATATTTTGTCTTTTTGCTTTAAAAAATTATATTTTATAGTATAATTGTCAGGATAAACCTGATATTTCGGATACGAAACGTCATTTTTGGCGGTGCGTTGGCTAAAAAGTGGCTCTTTTGGTTTTGCCGAAGAGTTGGCTTTGTGTGTCGGGGCAAAACCAAATGTGCCACTTGTGCGGCTGGCTAAAATTGTTTTTAAAAAATGCGGGGAGAAAAAAAATAAAAAACATCGGGTCGGCTTGAGTATCGGCTTACTCGCTGTCCCTTTGTAGTATATTCTGTATGTTTTTCACTTGTCAAAATGGTTTACTTTTTTCGTTTAATTGTCAGCCTGTCGATGGTTGCGGTGTCGGTCGTTACGCTTGCACATAACGGTTTGCGGCTAGGCGAGGTTTTTCTGTGTTGCGCCTGCGGCAGAAAAATCTTGCTTAGCCGCTGTTAGTGGCTGGGCTTTGTTATCTGTCAAATAAAGTTTGAAAGGATTAAGTTTAAATTTTTCTCGTAAACCTTTGTAATTTTATTTACTTGGGATTCATTATCAAATTTAATTGGTAGAAATCCCACTATACAATTTTTATCTCTATTGGTGCGCCAAATATTAAATTCTAAACCACTTGAAATTTTAGGATGAGTCAGCAGGAACAGTTTTTTGGGTTTTTGAGAAAAAATATTATAGCATATAACTTGATGCAAATCATTTCTCATTTCCTGGTACCAATCATTTTCCTTTGAAGAGTTAGTGTTTGCTAAGTCATAGTGCCGCTTGTATTTTGAGTCAATTATTATTAATGTGTCATTCGAAGTAAAAGCAATATCTGGTCTTAATGATGATAGCATGGTAAATTTTGAATCCCCAATTTGTTTAAGGCCTATTCTTGAAGAGTCGTCATTATCTTTGTATATTTTGAATCCATTATTAACGGCAAACTGTTCGCAAATATAAATTGTGAATTCTTCAAACAGTTTTTCCGTTTGAATTGAATATGCACATCCTCTTGTTTTATCTTCATTTAATACTCCAGATAATATTGCAATATGTTCAATTTCATTGTAAAGATTCAAATATCCTGCCCATGCACCAGATTTAGGAAGCTTGTTCAAATTATTCTTTGTAGGTACGATTGGTAAAATATTAGAACCGAGAATGTTTCTTAATTCATCTATTTCTGAAAGAATGTCTGCTGGAACGAGAACAATATTTATTATTGAGTCATAAATCTTGTTAAGGCACCATAACAAAATAGAATGCGGCAACACATCATAGGTAGATATAGAATTCGTGTTACTGAATGATATATCACGATATGGATATTTATTTACTGCGTAATCTATCCAATTAGTATTTCCTTTAGGATAGCTTTCTGTGCTTTCATAAGTTTTGAAACCTTTTGCTGGACGCCTGAGGACATTTAAAGATTCTGTTAAAAATGGCTTTGAAAAGTACCATAATTCAATGTCTAATACTTTTGAAATTTCCCACTCCTGTTTAATAGAAAGCCATGACCTGTCCTTTGTTACTGATGCAAAATCTGACATTGTTTGCCAATTTATCATTGGCTCGACTGTTAAATTGGCTTTTTCGTTACTTCCTAAAGCGTATTCCAGAGGTATCGCACCGGCTTTACCGGATGAAACAATTTTTTTATCAATAATGCTTAAGCCTAAAAAAGCTAAATATTCTTTGTTTTTCCTTTTAAAACGAGAAATGGCTTTTTCAGTAATCATTGCAATATCTGAATTTCTGCCTGATCCTGATTGAGCTAATTTCATATATCCTAAGGAGTTTAGAATATTCATCATTCCAATACTACTATGTTCTTTAAGGGTATATGATAACATTATAAAGTTTGTTTTAATCTTTGTATGTAAAGATCAATTTCAGTTAAAAGAATTTTACTTATTCTGTTTTCCTGTAAATAATCTTCAAGTAGAGGCAATAATCGGTCTTTTAAAACATCTTTAACTTCTTGTTCATTTTTTCCAAGAAAATAATAACCCCCGGGCATTAAATTCAGATCGTTTTTATTTCCGTATTCAAGAAATAAATTCTTAATACTGTTAAAACATCCTCGGCCATAGTCGCAAGATTTTTGTCCAATAGGTTCTTCCGGCCAGATATTTAAAAAGGCAAATCGCCTTCTTATCGCAACATCAATTGAGCTGATGTTCCTATCTGCAGTATTCATTGCACATAAAACATGCAAATTGTCAGGCATAGTTAGTTCAAGTGCTTCTCCTTTTTCATTTGAATAATTTGGAATTGATACAGAATATTTTTGAGTTGGTTCAAAAAGATTTACTGCTTCACCTAAAACAGAAGACAAATCAGCACGGTTTATTTCATCAATAATTAATAAAAAGTTTTCGCCATCTTTCAATTTTGAAGCCCTTTCAATTGCCTCAATAAGAGGGCCCTTGTAAAATTCGAACCCAACACTTCCATTCAAAGTCGGTTGAATTCCTCCAACAAAATTTTGATATGTAGTATTAGGATGAAATTGTCTAATTAAATAATTATTTGAATAATTTTCTTTTACTTGATTTAACAGGTCCGTTTTTTTTATTCCAGGAGGCCCCGCTAAAATTAAATATTTGTTCCGACCTAATTTATCGATAATACTATTTTTATCTATTTTTCCAAAAAGAGATTGGTACCAAGAAATTGCTAAATCAGTAGGCTCTTCTTTTTTCCAGCCTCGTTCGCGAAAATAGAAATTGCTAAATCCTTCAAATATTGTTTTTTGATTTGTACTTAGATCCCCATTATTGTCAAATTTTAAAGAAGCAATAGCATAAATATATTGGCCGTAACCACCGCCTGAATCGTTTCTGAGTCCAAGAGCATGAGGGGTCGCTTCACCAAAAATTGTTTTAGTTTTTTTCTGGAAAATATCTGGAACAGATTTCCTTATTATTGGTTCGTCCCTAAACCAAATTATTGTTTCAGAGTCAACAATTTTGTTTTTAATCGAATTCAAGAAACCCTCAAACCTTCTAATATGGCCTGGGTTTGAAACAAGTCTTTCATCTGGTCCTGGCCCGCCTGATCCCATTCCTAGAGCTAATACTATTCCTGAGGGTAATAATTTGTTTTTATAAATTGTCTTTCTTCCTTGCTTCGTTGCCTCCTGTTCATAGCATGGAAAAAAAACTAATGATGTCCCTAGATATTTAGCACCCAAATCTTCATCATCCATTTCGTCATCATCCCACTTTGAAAGTAAGCATGTGAATAAACTGCCCGCACCATCTTTGCCAATAAAATGCGTATTGGTTGGGTCAACTTTGACATTTGAAGGTAGTTTTGAAATTCTAAACCCATTTGAAAATTTGACATTTACTTGGTCTTTAGAAAAAGAGTTGTCGTCAACAACAAACCCAGATAATGTATTAAACCAATTATTAAATCGGCTTTCATGGGAAATTGTATTTATGGTTTGACCCCAAGTTTTTATATCAAAGATTTCGTTATCCATTTTTGTTGTTTTAGTTTATTTATTTTCTGTTATGCTTTCCTTAGCCTTGCCACTAACTTACATATTGTCGAACAAAAAGTGCGACAAGCATTCTAAATTGGCAGGATTGGCGAACCTTTGTTTCGTTTTTTCTTCGAATATACAATTATCATATTAAATTACAAATCATCAAATTACTTGTCATGATTTATATGGCTTGCATCTTGCTTATGCATGGTGTTTAGCGCAGTGCCACCAAACATATAATGAGCGTTTGGTGATAACAACAATCGCAGGCAAAATAACTGCAAATAAATATTTCATCAAAAATGTTCCATCAAAATCACTTCATATTATTCCATATACTCTATTTCAATCCACGATTCTATCATCAAAATTTCTATTAAACAAAACAATGACCTTATTTGTCATTAATATTTAAAAATGATAAGAAATGATTAAAACCAGTAAGCTTTTTCGTCAAGGGATGATGAATGGATAAAGCATGGATAAAGCATAGATAAAGCATGGATAATGCATGAGAGTGCATGAAAAGATTAAATACATCATTAAAAAACATTTTCAAGCATTAAAATTTCCGATCGCGAAGCGATTTTCGCAGTGCGTGCAAAAAGATTTCAGGCTAGGGTTTTTGCAGCCTTTTAGGTTTTGCCATGTGAAGTGGAAATTGCCAAGTGGCAAAAACTAAGCAGCGGCAAGGAGAAATCTTTTTATTCGAAACGTTCATTGAGCAGAGTCTGTCATGTCGAGCGGAGTCGAGACATAGACAGACTCTTTCC
>RGVD01000125.1 GCA_010027395.1 Bacteroidota bacterium | reverse complement strand
AAAATTATAAAAACATGAACGTATTAATATTCGCAGAACAAATAGATGGTATTTTTAAGAAATCAACTTTTGAAGCCATCAGCTATGGAAATGATATAGCGAAAAATAACGGTGGGCAAGCGATTGCAGCTGTGTTAGGCAAAGTTGATAATGCACATTTAGCTGAATTAGCTACTTATGGAGCTGATAAAATTATCCATGTAAACAATGATAAACTAAATGCATTTGTGCCTGAGGCTTATGCCAAGGTAGTAGCAGAAATAGCAAGCAAAGAAAATGCAAGCGTTTTAGTAATTTCAAATACCTACACAGGTAAATCAATTGCAGGTAGAGTAGCAGCTAAATTACGTAGAGGTGTATTCTCAGGTAAGGCTTTTGCTGATGTAAACATTACAAGTGCAGTAAAAGTATTAGCTATTACGCCAAACACTTTTGATATCAAGCAAGATGCTAAATCGGCCAATATAGGTGAAATGAGCGCTGACTTGAGCGATGCTGATTTTATAACAAACATAATTGAAGTAAGCAGAGTAACAGGTAAAATTCCTTTAACTGAAGCTGAAGTAGTAGTGAGCGGTGGACGTGGTTTAAAAGGACCAGAAAACTGGCATTTGATTGAAGACTTAGCTAATGCTTTGGGTGCTGCTACAGCTTGTAGTAAACCTGTGAGTGATATGCATTGGAGACCACATAGCGAGCATGTGGGTCAAACAGGTATTACCATTAAACCAAACTTATACATAGCTGTAGGTATTTCAGGTGCTATTCAGCATTTGGCTGGTGTTAGTAGCAGCAAGGTGATTGTAGCTATTAACAAAGATCCAGAAGCACCTTTCTTCAAGGCCGCTGATTATGGTATCGTAGGAGATGCTTTTGAAGTGATGCCTAAAATTATAGAAGCAGCTAAAGCTTTAAAGAATTAGTTGTTAGTTGGCAGTTGATAGTTGATAGTTGATAGTTGCCTGCTTTCATAAAACAATAAATAGAAAAACCCGAAGTGATGCTTCGGGATTTTTTTTGTTTATGTTCTAAAATTTAAATTTTAAAAACTTAATCGTTCGGCCTCTACCACTGAAAAGTTTTTCGTAATAGGTTTTTATATTCTTCAAATACTCGTCTGCTTCATCGCTGTGGTGCACATCCAATATTACTTGGAGGGGTTTAATCTTTTGCTGTTCCAATGTTTCTATAGTAAACTGAAACAAGCCATCATCATCTGTTTTAAAATTAATGATGGTATCAGGCTTAATTATCTTTTTATATCTTTCTAAAAAACGAGGGTGTGTTAGTCTATGTTTATCATGCTTGTCCTTCGGGAAAGGATCAGGAAAAGTAATCCAAATTTCACTTACCTCATTGTTATCAAAAAACTCTTCGATTAAATGAATAGATGCACGCATAAAAGCCACATTGGTTAAGTTATTTTCAATGGCGGTTTTTGCGCCACGCCACATACGGTTACTCTTAATATCTATGCCAATAAAATTCCTTTCAGGAAAGGCTTGTGCTAAGGCCACAGAATACTCACCTTTACCACAACCTAATTCTATGGTTATTGGATGATTGTTTTTAAAATATTCTGCATTCCATATGCCTTTCATTTCTCGGGCAAAATCAAAGGTATTAGGAAAACTTGTGTACTCAGCAAACTGTTGTAGCTTACGCTTTGCCATAAGGGATTACTAATTACTTTGTAAGGTTAACCAATGCCATTTCCAATCCTTTTTTCAAAAAGCCACTATGTTTTGGATTGAACTGATGCAAACGCATCATGGCTTGCCAAATAATTTTTGAACTGTCTTTGAAAATTGCCTCATCGCTCAGATCAATATCATCATTGCTTTCGCAATAAGCAAACACACGAGCCATACCGCAATTAGCAATAAAATCAGGTATTACAGCCACTTGGTCATCAGTATAATTTCCAATCTCTCCTAAGAAAATTTGTTCGTCAGCAAAAGGAACATTGGCTCCACAGCTTATCACCTCTAGGTCGTTGGCAGCCATTCTATCTACTTGTTCTTTGGTTACCAATCGAGAGGCAGCAGCAGGAACAAAAATCTCAGCTCCAACGTCCCATATCTTGGCATTGATTTCTTCAAAGCTTATCATATCAGGATGCACAAGGGTATTTCCTTGTTTGTTTAAGAACATATCTTTTACTTCCGCTTTGCTAAAACCTGTTGGTTTCAATACGCCACCATTTCTATCAATAATACCCACTATCAACACATCATAGGTACTAAGGTAATAGGCAGCTGCTGCGCCTACATTTCCCCAACCTTGTATGATGGCTCTTTTCATGTTTACATTACCACCCCAGATGCCATAATAATGCCTAACGGCTTCGGCTACACCAAAACCAGTTATCATATCAGCCACTAAGAAATTTTTGTCTACATCAGGAGAAAACCTAGCATCATCCAAACGTTTTGATACACCTATTTGCAAGTTACTAATGCGTTTTTTAGTTGACTCAGCATTGATTTTAAAATGTCCGTTTACAATACCTTCTTGAGGATGCAAAACACCTAGCTTCTCTGTGATTGGAATTACTTCATGAATCTCGTCCACATTTAAATCGCCACCTGTGCCGTAATAGTTTTTTAACAAAGGTGCAACTGCTGCATACCAACGTTCCAAAACACCTTTTTTACGAGGGTCAGCAGGATCGAAGTTAATACCTGACTTAGCACCACCGATAGCAGGGCCAGCTACTGTAAATTTAATCTCCATGGTTTTAGCCAATGAAGTTACTTCGTGTTTGTTTAATCCTTTGCGCATACGAGTCCCACCACCTGCAGCACCGCCACGCAATGAGTTAATAACTACCCATCCTTCAGCTTCTGTCTCGCTGTCTTTCCATTCAAAAACAATCTCAGGTTGTTTGTCTTCGTATTTTTTTATCAGTTTTTGTAATTGCATCTATATTTAGTTTATTTTTTTCGGTTAACAGTTCACGGTTTTTCCGTTTACTGTTTATTTTTTATTATTCCTTGTCACACAATCGCATTGAAATTGCCATGGAGTGCACCACCAATGCTATCTTGTCTTGCACCTGTCACACTCCTTAGTGAGTTGACCTCGTTTCGCACTCTTAATATGCCTAAAAAAGCGAAAATCAAGGCTTCTTTATAGTTCACAATTTCGTTTGATGGTATCACAATTTCAGCCTTAGTTTTGCATCGAATTTTCTCAATCAAAAATGTATTGAAAGCTCCTCCACCAGTTAGCAATACTTTTTTGGCTTCTTTCTCATTAATGGTTTGGGCTATTTGGGTGGCAATATGCTCACTCAATGTGGCCATTTTCTCATTTTCACTAATGTCTAAATGCTTTTTCACTATCGGCCAAAAATCTGAGTTTATCCATTCGCGACCCAATGATTTAGCGGTTGTTATCTGGTAGAAAGGCAATTGATTTAATTCATTCAAAAGGATATCATCCACTTCTGCACTTCGTGCAATCTCTCCCCCATTGTCGTATGGCAATTCAAGCCACCTAGCCACTCTGTTTAACACAATATTGCACGGACAAATATCAAAGGCCTTTACAGCATCATTTTGAGTGAATGAAATATTGGCAATGCCACCTAAATTTAAACAAGCATCATATTCGGCAAATAGTAATTTATCGCCAATAGGAACCAAGGGTGCGCCTTGTCCGCCAAGCACCACATCCATGCTTCTGAAATTATTTACCACTGGCAAACCTGTTTCTGCACTAATGGCAGCCCCATCTCCTATTTGGGCTGTGAAGCCACTCTCAGGTTGATGAAAAATGGTATGTCCATGAGAAGCAATAAAATCAACTTCAAGATTATGGGTTTTAATAAATTGGCGAATTAACATCCCAAGGTATCGACCATAAAAGGCATCTGTCTTAGGATAAATTTCGATAGGTTGCTTGTATAGTTGAGATAAACGCACTCTCCATTTCTCGTCATAAGGAATGGTTTCAGCGGCTTTGATATCGTAGTTCCAAGCGCCCTTGTTATAGACAAATTCGCAATAAGCCAAATCCACCCCATCCATTGATGAGCCGCTCATGAGGCCTATTACTTTGTATGCGTTCATTATCTATAAATTATGAGAGGGCGAAGTTATTATTTTAAATAAGATTTTCTATTTGACTTATATTATTTGAAAATTAGTATTTTTGATTACAAATGTTTCATTTATGAGCAGTACCAGAAAAAATTTCATCAAACAAGTATCAGCCGCAACCCTTGCTGGAGTAAGCTTACAAGGACTTGCTAAATCAAGCCACATAAAGCAAATAACTGCCTTTGATAAAACCATTGCTCATGATGATGAAAGCTATTGGAAAAATGTAAGACAATTGTTTCCGCTTACAAAAGACTTGGCTTATTTAAACAATGGAACCATGGGCCCATCGCCTTATCCAGTGATTGAAGGCATGCGAAAGGCTTTGATGGATTGTGACCAATTAGGAAGCTATGGTGGTTGGGAAGCTACTGCCACCAAACTTGCCAAATTCGTAAAAGTAAATGATGATGAAATTGCGCTTACTCATAATGTAACGGAGGGAATAAACATAGCATGTTGGGGTTTGCCCCTAAAAAAAGGGGATGAAGTAATCATGACTACCCATGAGCATGTGGGAGGCGCATTACCTTGGCTTAATAGAAGGAAGCTTCATGGTATCGTGATTAAGACGTTTTCTCCAGCCTCAACGGCAAGCGAAACATTAAATCTGATTTCTTCGCTCATTAATAAAAAGACTAGAGCCATTGTGGTTCCTCATATTCCTTGCACCCAAGGTCAAGTTTTGCCTGTCAAAGAAATCTGTCAATTGGCCAAAGACAAAGGTCTCTTTTCAGTTATTGATGGAGCGCATGGTCCTGGTATGATGCCATTAAATCTGCATGATGTGGGTTGCGATGTATATGCAAGTTGCTGCCACAAGTGGATGCTAGGCCCTAAAGGCACAGGCTTTTTATATGTGAGAAAAGACTTCCAAGACACGCTACAGCCTTATTTTATGGGTGGAGGAAGTGATAATGCCAAATGGAACATGATGGCTGCTGTACCCGAAATGGGCGATTATGCGCCAAATGCCCATAGGTATTATGGTGGATCACAATCCATTGGTTTATGCAAAGGAGTAGAAGCCGCTATTGATTTTATTGAAACCATAGGGCAAGAAAACATTTACAACAGAATAAAATCCTTAGGAAAATATACCCAAGATTTATTGCTACAATATCCTGAAAAATTAGACGTAATGACCCCAACCGAAGAGCAATCTAGGTGTTCTATAATAGGTTTTAAAATGAAGTCGGTTGAGTATATGAAATTTTATAATACTTGTGCCGAGAACAAAGTGCGAATAAGAGCAGTACACGAAAATGGACTTGATTCATTGCGTGTATCTACTCATATTTACAATACTACAAGCGATGTAGATAAACTAATTGATTTGATAAAAAAAGTGTAATGACTAGGATTCTGGTTTATTTACCCATTTTCCATTTTTCGATTCACCGTAAATAACAACATCTTTTATTCCCTCTAAATCTTTAGCGGCTTGAATCATTTCTTCTTTGGTTTCTTTTCTTAATTTAATACCAGTTTTTGAGCCTTTATTTCGTACTTCTATGTAAAATCCATTTTTAAATTTTACAGGTTTTGTTCTTGGTCTTGCCATCTTTTTAGAGTTATTAACGTTTAATAATTACAAATACATTTTATATTATCCATTAATAACTAGGCATTTAATATGTATTAGTATATAATTTTGCTGTGAATGTAATGTAATTATATGAGATAAACGCTAAAAAGTGTGATAATATTTCAAAATCCTCAGATAAAAGGTAAAAAATCGCCATTCAAATAAGCTAAACAGATTGATAATATGTATTGCCAATTGGGGTAATTACAATACTTTTGCGAAAAGAAATTTAATCGATTATAATGAACACAAACATGAGTTTATACGAAAAACATAAAGCCACGCTTGATGCTGCCATCAAAGCCTTGGGCGAACGCACTTATTATACACCTTATCCTGAAAATCCAAAAGCCTATGCCGAGGATGCTGATGCCAAAGCCAAAGCATGGATAAGCGCTACCATGAATAATGATTTTAAATCTTTGTCACAAATAAACGAAGCAGGATGGCATGGAGAGGAAGTATCTCCTTTCTTACAAGTAGGTATTGGTGTTAAATACCCTATTTTTTCAGTTGATAATCTAATAGCTAATTCCAAGCATGCGCAAAAAAACTGGGCTGTAACAAGTCCTGAAACCCGCGCAGGTATTCTGATTGAAGCTTTAGAAAAAGTGAGCAAACGCTTTTTTGATATTGCTTATGCTACCATGCACACAACAGGACAAGCATTTATGATGAGTTTCCAAGCCAGTGGACCGCATGCCAACGATCGTGCTTTAGAGGCTGTAGCTATGGGATATTCTGAATTGACCCGTTTTGTAAAAGAGACAGAATGGGTAAAATCTTTTGGCAAATTTGATTTGAAAATGCACAAAGATTTCAAACCTATGCCTAAAGGAATTTCATTGGTAATTGGTTGCTCTACCTTTCCAGTTTGGAATACCGTTCCTGGCATTTTTGCAGATATGATTACTGGAAATGCTTGTATCGTAAAACCTCATCCAAAAGCGATATTGCCTATTGCAATTGTTGTTGAAGAAATCCAAAACACTTTAAAAGAAAATGGCTTTGATGCGCATATCTGTCAATTGGCAGTTGACGCTTCCTCGGCACCTATCACCAAATTATTAGCTGAACATAAAGACGTAAAAATTATTGATTTTACTGGTAGCAGCGAGTTTGGAAATTATATCGAAACTCTACCTAAAACCACCTTTACAGAAAAGGCAGGAGTTAATTCAATGATACTAGATTCTGTGAGTGATTTAAAAGCCGTTCTTGGTAATATTGCTTTCAGTGCTAGCTTATATAGTGGACAAATGTGTACGGCACCCCAAAATATTTTTGTAAGCAAAGAAGGTGTTAAAACACCTGAAGGTGTTGTTAGTTTTGACGATGTGGTAAATGGTCTATCTGCAGCCATCACAGGCTTAGTAGACAATCCTAAAGCTGGACCCGGAACCTTAGGAGCTATTCAAGCTGAAGCTACTTATAAAAGAGTTAATGATGCAAAAAACCTAGGTGGAAATGTAGTGCTTGATACAAAGACCATTAAAAACGAAGAGTTTGCAGATGCTAGAATTGCAACACCAGTGGTAATATCTTTAGACAAAACCCAAAGCAGTATTTATAACACTGAAGCCTTTGGACCAATTGTATTTGTTATAAAAACAGATAGCATTGAGGATAGCATATCCCAAGCAAAAGCATTGGCTGAAAGCAAAGGTGCGCTTACTTGTGGTGCATACACAACTGATGAGGCTATTAAAACGCAAATTGCAGATGAAATGAATTCGGCTTTTGTTCCAGTAAGTTTCAACTTTACAGGAGCAGGATTTATTAATTCTCATGCTGCTTTCAGCGACTTCCACATGACAGGCGGAAACCCTGCTGGGAACGCTAGTTATACCAACCCTGAATTTGTAACCAAACGATTTGTGTGGGTAGGTAACAGATATATGTAATTGTTTATTTCAAAGGATATCAAACAAAAAAGGTTAGAAAATTTTCTAAC
>RGVD01000124.1 GCA_010027395.1 Bacteroidota bacterium | reverse complement strand
TCAAAAATTGGTTGCTCAAAAAAGTGAAGGTGCAGACCCCGAAGACAAAAACGAATACTTGGCAGACAAAATATTTTTTGTTCCTGTTATGGCTCGTTGGACATACATACAAGGAAGAGCAACACAGCCGACCATTGGCAAAGACATTGACGATGCAATGGACGCAATTGAAAAAGATAATCCATCTCTGCGTGGAGTTTTACCAAAAGTATTTGCACAAGAAAAACTGGACAAAGCCAGTTTGGGCGGACTTGTAAACCTTGTTGGTTCAGCCACTCTGGGAACGAAGGAAGCACAAAGCAAAGATTTATTAGGACAAGTATTTGAGTTTTTCTTGGGCGAATTTGCTTTGGCAGAAGGCAAAAAAGGCGGACAGTTTTACACACCACAAAGCGTTGTAAAATTATTGGTTGAAATGCTTGAACCTTATGAAGGACGAGTATTTGACCCTTGTTGCGGAAGCGGTGGAATGTTTGTCCAAAGTGAAAAGTTCATCAAATCGCATCAAGACAATTATAAGCAAAAAGGCAAAGTTGGTTTGGCATTAAACCCAGCCGACCGCATTTCTATATACGGTCAAGAGAGTAACCAAACCACTTGGCGTTTGGCAAAAATGAATTTATCAATTCGTGGCATTGACAGCAGTAATGTAAAATGGAACAACGAAGGTTCTTTTTTAAATGATGCTCACAAAGATTTGAAAGCCGACTACATTATTGCCAACCCACCGTTTAACGACAGCGATTGGAGTGGCGAATTATTGCGTGATGATGCAAGATGGAAAGTATTAGGCGAAAAGCTAACACCACCAACAGGAAACGCAAACTATGCTTGGATACAACATTTCTTATATCACTTAGCACCAACAGGGCAAGCAGGTTTTGTTTTGTCTAAAGGTGCATTGACCACCAACACAACAGGCGAGGGCGAAATTAGAAAAGCATTAGTAGAAAAAGGTTTGGTGGATTGCATTGTAAACCTACCAACTAAACTATTTTTAAATACTCAAATACCAGCTTGCTTATGGTTTCTATCACGAAACAAAACCAACGGAGGTTTTAGAAAGCGTGAAAATGAAATTTTGTTTATTGATGCAAGAAATATGGGCTTCTTAATAAACCGGAAAAACAGAGATTTAAGCGAAGAGGATATTGAACTTATTACAGGCACTTACCACAACTGGAGAAACCCAGACGGAAATTATGAAGATGTAGCGGGCTTTTGCAAAGTGGCAACCATTGAAGAAGTAGCAAAACTCAATTATGTTTTAACGCCTGGCAGATATGTTGGCTTGGCTGATGAAGATGATGATTTTGATTTTGTAGAACGCTTTACTTCTTTGAAAACTGAATTAGAAAAACAAATTTCCGAAGAAGCAGACTTGAATAAAAAGATTGCTGAAAATTTATCTAAAATAAAACTACCTGTAAATGCCTAACGAAGATATACGCTGGATACAACGGTTTAATAATTACCGTAAAGCATTGGCAAGGCTTGGCGAAGCCGTGGCTTTGGCAGAAGAAAGAGACCTTTCTGATTTGGAGCAACAAGGATTGATACAAGGCTTTGAATTTACTTTTGATTTGGCTTGGAAAACCTTGCAAGATTATTTGCGACACCACAAGCGACCAAACGACAATGGCGGACCCAATGTAATTATTGAGCAAGCTTTGGCAGATGGCATTATTAAAGGTGATGAAGTGTGGAAAGCAATGAAGAAATCTCGTGACTTAACTTCTCACAGTTATGATGGTGAAACCGCAGACGATATTGCCGAAAACATTTTAGACACTTACCACGGATTATTCATTCAGTTAGAAACTCGACTTAGGTTAGAACAGATAAACGAAGAGAAGAACCTTTTCAACTCAAACGATACCGAATGAAATTTGGATTAGAGCAACATATTATTGATACACTGATTGCCGTTTTTGAGCAACACTCAAAAGTGGATAAAGCCCTTGTGTTTGGCAGCAGAGCCAAAGGCAATTACCGCCCCGATAGCGATATTGATATTGCCATAAAAGGACAAGACCTAAACACCGATGATATTATTGCAATGAGTGTGGCGTTTGAAGAAAAAGGAATTACCCATAAAATTGATTTGATAAACTACCACAGTATTAAAGAACCTGAATTGAAAGACCATATTGACAGAGTGGGAATTGAGTTTTATAGCAGGTGGCAAAAGGTCGAAATTAAAGATATTATAGAAAGTGCGAATACTGGTTTAGATGCTATAAAAAGGGCTCCAATAGTAAATTTTGACACGGGTATTAAATGTTTGCGGATTCAAGATGTTTCTCAAACTAAAAAATATGAAGATTGGGGGTTTTGTAATGTGGAAGAACGAAATTTTAAGAGATTTCAACTAAAAAAAGAAGAAATTATCATTGCAAGAACAGGAGCAACTGTCGGTGTAAATATGTTTATTGAAAACGATTTGCAATCAGTTTTCAACAACGGCTTAATTAGGATAAGAACTAATAAAAACAAGTGTCTGCCAAAGTTTCTTCATTACACTTTTAGAACGACACATTTCAATTCTTTTATTGAATCAATATCAGATGGAACTTCAACTCAACCTAATATGCAGATTAATGCACTATTAACTTTTGAAATTGCACTCCCTCCACTAAAAGAACAAACTCACATTGCCAATATACTCACCAGTCTCGATAATAAAATAGACCTGCTAAACCGCCAAAACAAAACGTTAGAGCAATTGGCGGAAACGCTTTTTAGAAGTTATTTCCCAATGACTAATGAGGAAAACAAATATGTTGAGTTAGGCAATTATGTTGATTGTATCATTGGCGTTTCTTATAAAAGTTCGGAATTAAATCCTTCAAAAGTTGGAATGGTTTCTCTAAAGAGTTTTGATAGAAATGGAGGTTTTAGCATTGATGGTTTTAAAGAATTCACAGGTAAGTTTAAAGAAAAACAAGAAGTTGTTGAAGGTGATTTAATTGTTGCTCATACCGACATCACCCAAGATGCAGAAGTTATCGGAAATCCTGCATTGGTTATTGCAAATCCTAATTTTGATACTATGACAATTTCAATGGACATAGTAAAGGTAATTTCAAAAGTAGATTGGATTTCTATTGAGTTTTTATACTTCTTAATGAAAACAAGAGAATTTAAAAGTCATTGTGAAGGTTGTGCAAACGGTTCAACTGTTCTGCATTTGAATAAACAAGCAATTCCAACATTTGAATTTCCAGAACCTGATAAAATCAATGTGGCTGAATTTACAAAACAGGCGAAAGAAATTGTAAATAAAATATTTTTAAACCATAGGCAATTGAGAAATCTTGTAAAAACAAGAGATACCCTATTGCCTAAATTAATGAGTGGGGAAGTAAGAGTAAATTTATAAGCAATGGCAAAGCGACAAAGAAAATTGTATTCTATAAAAGAAGAACTTTTGACTAAGTCAAGAGAGGCGATGCTTTGTGCTGTTCAAATTTTCAATAATCCAAATATTGTTTTTAAATCAGAGAGTTTTATTGTTTTAGCCAATATTTCTTGGACTTACTTTTTACACGCCTATTACAAAGAAAAAGGAATTGATTACCGATATTATAAGCAAGGACCAAAAACAAAGAAGTATGATAAAACTTCAAGAGGTGCTTTTAAATTTTGGGAATTGGAAAGATGCTTAAATGATGATGATTGCCCGATAGACAAAGTGCCGAAGGCTAATCTTAAATTCTTAATTGGGTTAAGACACGAAATAGAACATCAAATGACAACTAGAATTGATGACTATTTAAGTGCAAGGTTTCAAGCTTGTTGCCTTAATTATAATCATTACGTGAAAAGTTTATTTGGTGCAGATTATGGCATTGATAAGTATTTATCGTTTTCGCTTCAATTTTCTTCAATCTCTGATGAACACGGAAAACAATTGAATGAGTTTGCTGACTTACCCAAAAGTATTGCTTCCTACATCAATGATTTTGATGAAGCTGTTTCAGAAGAAGATTATAACAATCCGCAGTATTCATATCGTGTTTTGTATGTTCCAAAAACAGCAAACACAAAAGGTCAAGCAGATAAGGTAATTGAATTTATTAAAGCTGACTCTCCAGAAGCAGCAGGCTTAAACAAAGAATATCGAATTATTAGAGATAGAGAAAAACCAAAACATTTGCCAGCTGAAATTATCAAGATATTGAAAGGTAAAGGTTATAAGGGTTTTGGAATGCATCAACATACTCAACTTTGGAAAGCACAAGATGCAAAAAATGAAAATAAAGGCTTTGGTGTTCAGGTTGCAACTACTTGGTATTGGTATGACAACTGGATAAAAGAAGTTGAAAAATATTGTTTAGAACACAAAGCAGAATTAATTAAATGAGGCCAATAACAGAAGATAAAATAGAAACCTTTGCTATTGAAGTGCTTCAATCTATGGGTTGGGAGTATGTTCACGGCTTGGCTATTGCTCCCGGAGCAGAGCAAGCAGAAAGAGAAAACTTTGAGCAAATCGTTTTGGTTGACCGTTTACGCAAATCGGTTGCGGTGCTTAATCCAAACATTCCACACGATGCACTGGAGCAAGCCATACAAAAAGTATTGCGGATTTATTCGCCTGAGTTGTTGCACAACAACGAAACCTTTCACCAACTATTAGTAGAAAAAGTAAAAATACCTTATCAGCAAGACGGCTTTGAACGCAGTTATGAAGTGGCTTTGATGGATTTTGATAATCCGTTGAACAATGAATTTCTTTGTGTCAATCAATATACCATTGTAGAAAAAAACCAAAACAAACGCCCCGATGTATTATTGTTTGTAAATGGTTTGCCGTTGGTAGTTATTGAACTAAAAAATGCGGCAGACGAAAACGCCACAATGCGAAAAGCATTTGACCAATTGCAAACCTACAAATCAACCATTCCAAGTTTATTTACATACAATGCAATATGTATAATATCAGATGGAATGGAATGCAAGGCAGGAAGTGTTTCGGCAGGTTACAGCCGTTTTATGACTTGGAAAACAGCAGACGGTAAAAAAGAAGCATCACGTTTTATCCCACAATTAGAAATTCTATTAAAAGGAATGTTGAACCCTTCAACCCTTTTAGATTTGGTTCGCAATTTCATTGTATTTGAAAAGAGTAAAAAAGAAGATGCAAAAACAGGCATTACACAAATAGAAACCGTTAAGAAATTAGCGGCTTATCATCAGTATTACGCAGTAAACAAAGCGGTTCAATCTTCAATTATTGCATCAGGTATAAACGGAGATAAAAGAGGCGGTGTTGTTTGGCACACACAAGGTTCGGGCAAAAGTTTAAGTATGGTTTTTTATTCGGGCAAACTAATTACTGCACCCGAAATGCAAAACCCCACCATTTTAGTAATTACAGACCGTAATGATTTGGACGACCAGTTGTTTGACACATTTGCAAACTCGAAACAATTATTAAGACAAGAGCCAGTTCAAGCCAAAGACAGAGAGCATTTAAAAGAATTGCTAAAAGTGGCAAGCGGTGGAATTGTGTTTGCCACTATTCAAAAGTTTTTACCCGAGGACCAAAAATCAGTTTATGAGCAACTTTCAGCACGCAAAAATATTGTAGTAATAGCAGACGAAGCACATAGAACACAATACGGTTTTGAAGCATCAATCAAAGAAGTAAAAGACAAGGAAACCAAAGAAAAAATTGGAGAACGTATTGCTTATGGCTTCGCCAAATATATGCGGGATGCTTTACCCAATGCTACTTACATAGGTTTTACAGGAACTCCAATAGAAGGCACAGATGTAAATACTCCACAAGTTTTCGGGCAGTATGTAGATGTATATGATATTTCACAAGCAGTTGCCGATGGTGCAACAGTTCGTATTTATTATGAAAGTCGTTTGGCAAAAGTAAATTTAGACGAAGAGGGCAAACGCCTGATTGAAGAATTTGATAAAGAACTTGAAGAAGACGATGAAATAACAGACCAACAAAAAGCGAAAGCCAAATACACAAAATTAGAAGCAATTGTAGGCAATGAAGAACGCATAAAAAACTTAGCCAAAGACATTGTAACCCATTCGGAACAACGCCAAAAAGTATTTGATGGCAAAGGAATGATTGTAGCAATGAGCCGCAGAATTGCAGCAGATTTATACAAGGAAATTATTGCATTAAGACCCGAATGGCACGATGATGATTTAAGCAAAGGAGCTATAAAAGTTGTAATGACTTCAACAAGTGCAGATGGTCCCGAAATGCAACGCCATAACACAACAAAACAACAGCGTAAAAATTTAGCAGAAAGAATGAAAGACCCTGCCGACCCTTTGCGTTTGGTAATTGTTCGTGATATGTGGCTAACTGGTTTTGATGCTCCTTGTTTGCATACACTCTACATTGACAAACCAATGAGAGGACATAATTTAATGCAAGCCATAGCTAGAGTAAATCGAGTTTTCAAAGATAAACCAGGCGGTTTAATTGTGGACTATTTGGGAATAGCAACGGACTTGAAAAAAGCACTTTCTTTTTATTCTGATGCTGGTGGTAAAGGCGAACCAACTTTAGATTTAGAAAAAGCAATTGAATTGATGAACGAAAAATTTGAAGTAGTTCAACAGTTTTTTAATGAAGAAGCAAAAACACAAAAAGATATAGTTGCCGAAGAACCCGAAGCCTATTACGCAAACAGTTTCAAGTTTAATTACAAGCGTTTTTTCAATGTTGAAGCAAAAGAAAAAATGTCAATTATTCTGCAATCAGAAGAACACATTTTAGGTTTAGAAGATGGCAAAACTCGTTTTATAAGAGAAGTAACTTTATTAAGCCAAGCCTTTGCTTTGTCCATTCCACACCCCAAGGCAATGGAAATCAAAGACGACATTGCATTTTTCCAAGCCGTAAAAGCACGACTTGTAAAATTTGAAGGAACAGGGACAGGCAAATCTGACATTGAAATTGAAACCGCAATCAAACAAATAGTTGATGAAGCATTAAGTTCAGACAAAGTGATGGATATTTTTGAAGCTGCTGGTATGGCAAAACCAGACATTTCAATTTTATCAGACGAATTTCTTTTAGAAGTAAAAGGAATGAAGCATCAAAATTTGGCGTTAGAACTTTTAAAGAAATTACTGAATGACGAAATAAAAACACGTTCCAAAACCAATTTGGTAAAGAGTAAAAAACTTTTGGAAATGCTGGAGGGTGCAATAAAACGCTACCAAAATAACTTGCTGACAACGGCAGAAATTATTCAAGAACTAATCAACATTGCAAAGGAAATTAAAGAAGCCGACAAAGAGGGTGAACGACTTGGATTGACAAAAGACGAAGTTGCTTTTTACAATGCTTTAGAAGTAAACGACAGTGCAGTTATGGTTTTGGGTGACGACCAACTCAAAGAAATTGCTAGAGAAATTACAGACAAAGTAAGAGCCAACGCAACTATTGACTGGACAATAAGAGAAAGTGCAAGAGCAAGGCTAATGGTTATCGTAAAGCGAACATTGACAAAGTGGGGTTATCCGCCAGACAAACAAGCCAAAGCAATTGAGACAGTTTTAAAACAAGCAGAACTAATGGCAGACTTCTTTACAAAGGACTAAGCCAACCCATTTGGTGGCACATTTGTATTTTTTTTCAACGCACAGACCAACGCTAAAAAAATCCAAAAGAGCCACCAAGCCAACGCACAACCACACAACAAACAATGAACGAAACAACCACGACAGACAGAACGCCAGCACCTAACAGCACCTACCCAAAAGGCGGGGTTTCGTGTTCCAAAGAC
>RGVD01000123.1 GCA_010027395.1 Bacteroidota bacterium | reverse complement strand
TGATTTCTTCTTCCGTTGCAATTAAATGAACATTGTACTTTTCTTTTTCACGTTCAAGTTGAAGTATTTCCCCTTCAAGTCGTCTGTATAATGCTTCATTTTTCTTATCAAGTTTTGAAGAGTCTTCGACTGCTTTCTCGGCTTTTTCTCTTAAAAAAGCTCCTTTTTCCGAATACTTATCATAATGCTTTGCTTCCGAAAATAAATTTATAAGGTTTGCTAATGCACTATCACTTTCAAAAATATTGAGTTCCGCTTCACCTTTGAACATTGAATATTTCCGAATTTGATAGGGGAAGATTCTGTCCAAAAGAGCTTGACCATCAACCTGTGTTCTTTCACCTGAACTATTTTCAGAAATACCTTCAATCATAAAACTTGAAGTCGAACATTCATTTGCTTTTTCTTTTTTTGCAAGGAAAGATTTAGTGATGATACTTTTCTCACCATATTGTTCTACTGTCATTGAAACCCTTACCCGAAAAGACTCTCCAATTTCCGTTTCATTCAGCTTTTTGGCAGAAACTAACATATCTAATTCACGGCTTTCTCCATTGAAAAGCCAATCCACAGCTTCAAAGAATTTAGTTTTTCCTTCACCATTTTCACCAAGGATAATATTCAAACCCTCTGATAACTCAAAGGCGTTAGTATCGTAATAACAGAGGTAGTTATCTATTTGTATTTTTCTGATTATCATAATGCCTCATTTAAAAATTGGGTAACTTGGTTTCGCAACACTGGATCTGTAACTGGTGAAGTGCCGTCCAATCCTTCAACTATCAAAGCAATTGCTTTAATTATTGGTTTGTCTGAATGGAGTGCTTCCCTAACTGTGGTAGGCAGTTCTTCTTTTTTGAGTTCATACTTGTTTTCAAGTAACTCGTGTTTTAAAAAACTTTTGAGTATATCGTCTTTTCTTGCCATAAGAATATTTTTATAAATCGTAAAGGTTTAGGTTGTAGTAATCCAAAATGTTTTTAAGCGTTTCGTAAGTGTCGGTTTTATTCATTGCCAAATTGGCAAAGTCAACCACTCGTTCAAGTTCTTGAAACTTCCGGCACAACTACTAAATCGTGAATGGTAGCGTGAATTTTATCTTTGTGTAATCGCAAAACCCTTCCTCTTCTTTGTATAAATTGTCTTGGATTTCCTGTACTTGCACAGAAAATCGCCAATTCGGAACGAGGGACATCAACACCTTCGTCCAAACATTTCATAGAGGTCAATGCGTGAATCTTACTTTCTTCAAAGTTTTTCAAGATCTCCTCACGATTAGCAGAATTCGCTGTAAACTGCTTCACCATAACTGAATCATCTGTTTGACTTACCGCTTTGGTATATTCATTAATCAATCTGTTTTCATCATCCGTTTCAACGCTATAATCTGTTTCATCAAAATTTGATTCAATTCCCTCAGGTACATAAACCAATGTGTATTTCAGATTCTTTCTTTTATCAAACTCGCTTCTTAGAATAGCTTTAAATGCTTCTAATTTATTGGCTGCTTTATGTATGATTCGTTTTCTTTCAAGAAGTTTCATTTCTATTTGAGGCGTGCTTTTGAATTCACCTGTTGAATTGTCAAACATTCCCATTCGTAAAAGTTGAAGAGAAAGCTCCTTGTACCTTTCCATTTCTTGGTCAGTTAGTCTTATAATGTGTGGGTAATATGTGTATTTACACAACCAACCAATATTCAATGCCTCTTCCATTGAATAAGAAACAATGTAAGGTGGTTCATCATTGAAAAACTCTTGAATTGATTGATTTCCTGCATCATCAAATTTTCTATGCGGTGTTGCAGATAAGCCAATTCGTTTTTCAAGGTGTATGTTTGGCAACAATCTTAAAAGACCTTGCGAACCTAAATTGTGCGTTTCATCTGCTATTAAAATAGTATCTTTAGGAAGTTGAGTAAAGTAGCTTTGAAACTTAGGTCTTGGTAATGAAGCATAAGTTACAATAACGATATACGAAGTATCAATCAGTTTTGAAGCCGTATTGAAAAACGCAAGATTCGTATCCCAATTCTCTTTTGAACTGACTGTAATGACGTTTTTAAAATTGAATTTTGCACATTCTTTTTTCCATTGCTCAACTAAGGCTGTTGTTGGAACGGTTATAATTGCTCTGTAAATTCCTGTTTTCTTGTATTCGTTTAGCAAGCAGTTGAGAGAAGTAATCGTTTTACCAGTTCCTGTTGCCATCGCAAAAATTCCTTTGTAGTTGTTCGCAACCCAACTGTTGTAAGCAATAATCTGATATTCTCTTGGACCTTCTGAATAAGGGAATCTAGGTGTTCTTCTGATTAGTTCAATTTCACTGAAAAGCTTAGTGATTATTTTTTTGAGCTTGGGGTTTGAAATTAAACTCTGTTTTTTTCTGAGTAGTTGTTCTTCCTGAACCAACAATTCATTGATATCCTTTTTTCCAAATTTGTCTTTTAGAACAACTTCAATATTGCCTACGGGTATGTATTCAACATCTTCATCTTTTTCAGCGAAATAGTCATCAATGAGTTTGAGTTGCTTTTTAATTAACTTGTTTGACCTGCCGTTTTCCCAACTCAAAAAAGCCTCTAGTTCCTCTAGGTTTTCAGAAAGGCCGTATAGGGTGAAATTGCAAGACGCTTTATAGCCAACGTAATCTTGACCGTCACTAAAAACGCCTGATTTATAATGGGCAATACCTTTCCCATTTTTGGGCTTGATTACTTTAATTTCAATCCGCTTTTCTGCAATCAAATAAGCCAAACATTCAAAAAAGTGTGTATCGTATTCATCAAGCACTCTTCCTAGCGAAACAATGTCGGTTAAATCAAAAACTTTTATTTCATTGGGATTATCTTCCACTCGGGAAATTGCTTCTTTGTCTTTCGCTGAAAGCAAATGGTTGATGACCATTCTCATTTTTCCACCCTTGCTGATAAAGGTGGCAAAGCCAACGGAAAGCAAATTAATAGCTGACGAACTGAAATAACCCAACAATAAACTAAACTCATTGCTATTGGCTAATCCATCCAAATAGAATTGCAAGGGTTCGTTTTCTGAACCCGTTTTGTAATCTCTATCTATTGACCAATCGCAATCTTTAAGCATATTTTAAATTCGGTTGTGTTAGTTCTTTGATTTTGCTAATCACTGTTTCTATGTCTTCAATTGAGTTGTATTTTCCCAATGAAAAACGGAGAGAAGCAAAGGCTTTATCATCACTTAATCCCATAGCTTTCAAAACGTGTGAAGGTTCAACAACTGCTGAAGAACAAGCTGAACCGTTGGAAACGGCAATATTTTTCATTCTGCCTATCAAAACGTTGGCATCTTGACCTTTAAAGCAAATATTAGACGTGTTGTAAATTCTGTTTTCTAAATCACCATTAAGTGAAGTGTTTGGGAGTATTAGTAATTCGCTTTCGATTTTGTCTCTTAAAGCGGAAATATTTTTTTGATTCAAATCCATTTCTTCACTAGTTATTTCACAAGCCTTTGCTAAGGCAATAATTCCAGGTACATTCAGTGTGCCGCTTCTCAGTCCGTTTTCGTGACCGCCACCGTGAATTTGTGGGGTGAGTTTTATTTTATTTCTTACATACAATGCTCCGATCCCTTTTGGAGCATACATTTTATGGCCACTAAAGCAAAGTAAATCAACACCTAAATCATCTACATCAATTTCAATTTTACCAACGGCTTGCGTAGCATCAGTCATAAACAAAGCTCCTTTTTCGTGAGCTAGTTTAGTAATTTCTTTGATGCGTTGAATTACCCCAGTTTCGTTATTGACATACATCACTGAAACTAAAACAGTATCGAGTCGGATGGCTTTTTCGAGTTCAGCCAAATCAATTAATCCATTGGATTGAACAGTTAAATAAGTAACTTCAAAACCTTTTCTTTCTAAGTCTTTGCAAGTATCTAAAACCGCTTTGTGTTCTGCTGAAGCGGTAATAATGTGCTTTCCTTTATTGGAATAACTTTCCGCAACTCCTTTGATAGCAATATTGATGGCTTCTGTTGCCCCACTTGTAAAAATCAACTCATTGGATTGTGCCTTAATAAAATAAGTTATTTCCTCACGGGCTTTTTTTACTTTTTTATTTATGTATTCACCAAAATTGTGGGTGCTGCTTGGATTTGCATATGATTTTGTTAGAAATGGAAGCATAGCGTCCAATACCCTTGGGTCAATTTGAGTCGTAGCGTTGTTGTCTAAGTAAATTGTATGTCCGATATCTGTCATGAATCAATTTTATCATTTGCTAATGAATATTCTGACACCTTTTTTGAGGGTATTCCTTTTTTATTTGGAAAGAATGAAGCGAAAGTTCTGATTAATAACCTTTCTATTGCAACCCTTTGTGTTCGGGTCAAACCAGCAGGCAAGCAATCAAATCTATAATAATCCCAATTTGTAATTACGTCTCTATTCTGGTTTAATCGTTGTACTAAATTTTCAGCCTCCCCAATATATATTAATCGGTTTTTTGTGTCAATCAAGTTGTAAATTACATTTTTTGCTTCAATTTGTGTTTTTAGTTTCCTTCTTTCCTCCCAATCCTGTTTTACGAATCTAAAATCTTTCTTTTGGTTAAATAAGTCGTCAATTATTTTCAAAGTATGCGACTTTACCAATTCTTTAAACAACTCAATGTAAACAGGTTTTTGTATATAATAGGATTTTAAGTGAAATGACTTCTTTGATGAATTAAATTCTATATCTAAAAACTCCCAAAATGGAATTTCAATTTCTATGTCTTGACCTAAGTATTTCGGTTTTCCTTTTCTTAAGTCCTGTTCAATGCTACGCATGTAACTCATTAGATATACATCTTTTAATATATCACTTAGTTCTCGTTCAAAGAATAATCGATACATCTTCTGATTTTTAATTTGAACAACATTACCCGCGTACATTTTTTTATTGTAGTAAATGACAGTTTTTGAGTTATAGTCTTTTTTGCTGTAACAGTTTATAAAAGTAGTATTTATTGACCAAACTTCACACAGCCACTTTGGTATTGGAGTAGCTCCATCCTTAAAAAGGGTAGCATCAACCTTTTTTCTCCACAATGGATACCCTATGTCTGATCTCTCTAATTTCATAAATTAAATAAAACAGGCAGCACATCCTTCGCCTTCAGCATCACTAAGTATGTCAACAAGATAGGATGATTTGTTTTGCGATTTTTTTTCCATTCTTTTTACATATTCTTCCTTGATAGCGGCCATTCGTTTAGGCTGAATCAATTCCTCTAAACTTTCATGTTGCCCCCACGTGTAGCCGTCCTTTTCATATTCCATTGCTTTTTTGTACAAGTCTGGGTGTTGCTCGTATAGCCAAATCCATTCTATTTTTTGCTGAAAGAAACAAAAGAAACAACCAGAACGACTTCTAGAATATTGTCCCTTTTTCCCGTTTATATCAAAATCTATTTTCTTGTAATATGCAGGAACTCCAACTCCACTTTCCTCCAGAATTCTAAAAATGTCATCTCTTATTAAAACATCCTCATTGTTAAGCAATGCAAATGATTCTTCATTTGCTAAAGGATATTCGGTAGTTTTGAGGAACTTAAAAACCAAATGATTAAAAGCCTTTACGTCGGTATCAAGTAATAAATTTAATTTCTGATTTTGTGTAAAGGAAGTATCTAATTTTTTAGAAATGATCTGTGATGCTTTGTCTTGATATCTTCCAAAGTCAATGTTATTTGCTATTGATTGTAACCTGTCAAAGTTTTGATTACTCAGCATTTTAGCAATTACATCTTCACTCCAAATATTCTTCCTAAATGGAAAAATAGATTGGATGTTTTTCTTCGTTGAAATGTATCCTTCTCTTTCTTCATCTCCTCTGATGCCTACATAGGAAATTACTAGATCTGTTCCTACATATTTTTCAAATGGATCAAGTTTGAGCTTTTTTGTGCACCATCTCGAATTAGAAGAAGGCAAATAGCCACCATACATTTTCAGAAAATGGTCAAAAGGATCTTCCGAGCTGTTTTGGGCCGCTTGCAACATTTCAATCTTGATTCCAAGATATACTTCAAGGTTCTTGATTAGCTGATAGGTTTCATCTAATTCCTTTCCTGTATCACATGAATAAAACTCAATATCCAATGATGGATATTTTGTTTTCATATAAATGGCTAAAGCTGCACTGTCTTTGCCGCCCGAAATTCCTAATACGTGCCTTACTTTACTCATTGCAATAGTTCTTTTAATAAATTTAATACAGCAGCAATATTAGATGTTTTGTCGGAGCCTAGTTTTTTCTTTAATGCTGTTTTCAGTTGTTCAATTTCTTCTGCTTTTTTCTTAGGTACTCTTACAATCTTCGGATTTATATGGCTAAAAAATGTATCAATTTTTACTCCGATTACTTCTTCATTATTTTCGTCTATATCCGCTTTTGAAATATTAGTCAAACTGTCTAATTCTAGAATAATAGACTTGAATTTCTCGTAAAGTGTAATTTCATCCTCGTCACTAAAGTTCTCAAGTGTTTTACCAACAACGGCCTGTGCTATTGAATTTAACCATGCCTTTTTATCATCAAGAGCTGAATCAATTCGTTGAACGAATGTTTTTTGATTGGCTAAAAGCAAATGCTTTTTAAGTTTTGTATATCTCTGCTGTAAATCTTCTTTGTAATGGTCAAAGTCAACGGATTTGCCTACAAACTCATCACAAATGAATTCTTCAAAACGTTTAATAAGACTATCGTATGAAGTACGCAGCTCCCTTACAGCGTTTTGTAAGCTTGTTGTATAGCTCTGTAACTTTGTTTTATCCTGTTGCAAGGAGCTCAATGAGACCCCTAAGGCGTTTGGAAAAGATTCAAAGAATGTTTCTTCTGGGTCTTTACTTGTTGCAATTGCTTGACGAATTTTTATCGCTGCCGAAGAAAGACGTTTTGTTTGTTTTGAGTACTCAGGAAGTTGTTTGTAGAAAACAATAAAAGGCTTTATAGTTTCGATAAACGAATTGTTGTCAAACTTCGGTTCCTTTGATTGATTTAAAAAAGATCGGTAACTGTTGAAGATGTCAAGTTTTACTCCTTCAATATCAAAGGTTTTAACCAAATAGTGTTGAGGGTACTTTGCAAGTAATTCAAGATTTTCGTCTGAAAGTGTTGGAATGTACCCGTTTTCATTGAATAACGCAAAATCGTCTCTTCTGATGAATAGGAATGTAGGAATCCAAAAGTCAATAAGTCCTTGCTTTAACTTAAAAGGTTTCTTGCTAAGTGTTTCTACAAAATCAGAAATAGATCTTTGTTCTGATTTTGCACTTTCAAGAAATTTCTCTGATGTTTTCCAAAGTCTATTGAAGCTAGAATTTTTATTTGAACCACTGATTTTGTGCTTGTTTACTAATTCGTTTTTGAAAACCGGTGTTGCATCGTAAATACTGCTGCATACTTGTGAAAGTAACTTGTTGAAATCCTTCTTGTCTGCTATTTTCTTTTCCTCACCTTTAAAAAACCATTTAACATCGTTACTATTTGAATAAATGCTGTCTATAATGTAATGATTTAAAAGGCGTTTTTGAGAGTCAGAAATGTTCTCTAGTTCTCTTTTTGCAACTTTATCCTCCTTGTTCTCCTCAATTACTTTCTCGATTTTTTCAATCTCAAATAATAGGTTTTTAATCTCAGATGAATTCTTGAAAAAACAATAAACTATTGCTTCCTTTTGACTTGTAGATGCTTCCTTAATATCAGTAACTTTTAGTTTACTATTGAAAACAAGATTGACAAAACCATCAATTTCACCTTCCGGTGTAGCGTTTATTGGATATTCTGATATCTTAAATTCAAAAAATCTGGGGGTGCCTATTTCGTATGAGTATA
>RGVD01000122.1 GCA_010027395.1 Bacteroidota bacterium | reverse complement strand
AAAGCCAAGGTTACCATCAATAAAGCTTGGTCAATATTGGCAGCTATGATGTGGGTTTGTTTTGATAAATTATTTGCCTTGCGAATAATATAATTCTTACGATCATGAATTTTATGAATGACTCCATTATCATTGTTTGGTTCCATTTCAAAATCCACCACATCGCCAACAGTAACCGGGTTTGTATGTTTTATTCCTTGTAACCTAAACTTTCCTTTGATACGACAGGAAACGATATCTCCATCATCCTTGCGAACCATGTACCAACTACCTGTAGATTTTATAACTATTCCCTGCATTAAGATTTAAATGAATAACCAATATATGCAGCAAAAATGCCTAATACATTTGAAACAAATACATACAATAAAGCTTGTACTACAAATTTTTCTCTGAACATGTTCATTACTTCCATGCTAAATGATGAAAAAGTAGTAAAGCCTCCTAATACGCCTACAATAGCAAATAGTCTGAGATTATCGGGGTCTGTATTTTTTGTTAGTTGAAACGAAAGCAAACCAATACAAAAACATCCAATCATATTTACTAAAAAAGTGTTAATTGGAAATGAAATTCCAGTAAAGTCTCTGCAAAGCAAGCCTACTACATACCTTACCATAGAACCAATGGCACCGCCCAAACCAACTAACAAAACTGATTTCATAAAATAATTGAGGGCAAGATAAGCTTGTGGGTTATTTGAAACAAGAAATAGAAAAAGATTGATTTGAATTCCGAGGTAAAAAAATTACACCTGAGAATTATGTGCCAACAAACCATCCTTGGTAGCCAAGTATGAATAGGCATTCATATTATCGCTATCGTACATGAAACTGCGCACATAGTCCTGCTTGGTATCATCCCAAAGCATGGCTACCACGTATTTCTTAGCAATTAAACTTTTAAGACAATCGGCCACAACATTTGGGGGATAGTTTACTTCCTCAAGAATCTTTTCAAAAGGCTCAACAAAGTAAATACTATTTAAAATATCATAGTCAATTTCGGTCAATTCGTATATCATAAATGGCTACGGAAATATAATATTAACCTAAAATTTGGGTACTGTGATTTTTAGCTTCCACTTTTTCGATGATATCTTCAATCTTGCCTTTTTCATCTATGATAAAGGTAGTGCGAATGGTGCCCATATACTTTTTGCCATACATGGTTTTTTCGCCCCAAACACCAAATTGATTATGGATAACATGGTCGGTATCGGCTAAAAGTGAAAAGGGAAGTTCGTGTTTTTTGATAAAGTTTTGGTGCTTCTTCACACTATCCTCGCTCACACCCAAGATGCTATAGCCTTTTGCCAAAAATGAATGGTAATTGTCTCTGAGGTTACAAGCTTCTTCGGTACATGTAGGGGTATTATCGTGTGGATAGAAATACAAAACCAGTTTCTTGCCTTTAAAATCAGCTAGTTTAACGGTTTCTTCCTTTTCATTTATGCCTGTGAATGCAGGTGCTTTATCTCCAATTTTCAGTGTTGTTGCCATGTTTATTTTTAAATTATTATAAATTGATGCTGACTTTGTATTCAGTCATATTTCCTTTCTTATCATAAACACGCAAAAGCAATTCTGGTTTTACAACAGGCAAATTTTGATTCAAGCGCTTCATGTTTTCTATTAAAAATTCAAAATATACTTCATCAAATTTATAGCTTAATAGGTTGCTCTTTGCGTCATAATCCAATAAAATCCATTGATTGTTCAAATAGGCTTCGTTTTTAGCAATTCCGCTAAAATTTTCCTTCACTTCAAAATGCCAATACATGGTATCAACACTTGGATTCTCTTTATCAATAAAAACCCTTTCAACTGTTGGTGCTAGGGTATCAATGCTCACAAAATAAGAACCAAACACGCTGGCCTTACCTTTCACAAAACCATTTTCATAAGCACCACCCGCTGAGCGAAATTTCTTCTCGTTTTTATCAAAATATGCCAATAGCAACTTATTCTGATATTCCTTTCTCACCTTATCTACTTTAATGGCTATATCAGCTGACTTGTGCAGTGGCACTGAACTGTGATGTATTTGGTAAGTCTTGCTGTATGCCCTTTTTATTTTAGGTAAAACCTTACAGTCATAAAAAAGGGTATCGTATATCGACTTGGCATCCAAATGAAAAGTAAAATCTTTTTGCTTGATATCATTGGCTTTTAAGGGATAAAAAGCCTTTGTGTTTTTTGCATGCTTGGCTCCTTGCACAGATTTTTTTAAAACTACATAGAAAAGTAAAATGACTGTGTTACCAGATGCATCAAATACGCGAATTTTCATCTCATGAATTTTGTCGTCAAGCAATGTTATTCGGCCTTTGTTCTTATCGCAAGTATAGAGTGGTATTTCGTTACCATCATCCACAAAACACTTCTGAATCCTAACTTGATTTCGCTTGTAATAATTATAATCTATATGGGCATTGATGTATTTACTTTGGTCAAATGCAAATTGATTTAAAGTAAATGAAAAGTTGTTTTTACCATCGATGTAGGTCTCGTAGCGGTATATGTTTTTGCGATCTGAGGCATTGTGAATGTAATCATAGGTTTCGATACCCATACCCAAATAATTGTTCTCTAGTTGCAATGTATCTTTCAATATCCATAGAGAATCTGACTTAATTAGTTTCTTGCTCGTTAAGTCAATCTCTTTAAATATCACAGCAGCTTCTGTGGTGAATTTATAGAAACACAATTTTTGGATAGTGGGGCATAAAGTATCAAAAGGATTGATGCCGAATAAAGCAGGGTTTATTATTTCTTCTGATTTGGTATTTCTAATCTCGAAATGCAAATGAGGCCCAGTGCTACCACCACTATTACCGCTAAACCCAATCGTATCGCCTTTTTTTACGAACAGCAAAGGTTTTTCAAACACCTTATCAAATTCAAAACTTTGGTTTTTGTATTGGTAGGCATGTATCCATTCGGCAATTTTGCCATGGTATTTCTGCAAATGCCCATATACAGTGGTATGGCCATTTGGGTGGTCAATATAGATGGCTTTTCCGTAACCAATACTCTGAATTTTAATTCTTGAAATATATCCATCTGCACAGGCATACACGGGTAAACCCTCACGTTCATTGGTTTTTAAATCGATGCCACTGTGAAAATGATTATCCCGCAATCCCCCAAAAGGAGAGACAAAGTGAGGAAGTGAGTCTAATGGGTATCTGAAATAATTTTGTGCTTCGGCTATAAAACAACTCAACAACAAGGTCATGCTAAATGCCAGTATTTTGCTCGTTTGATAACTGCCTCTTTTCAAAATCATTTTACTCATATTATACATTCTCACCTACACACATTCGCTCATTCACACATTACTTATTTCACTTCACATTCAAGCATTTTTTTATCAGCTATAAATCCTTCCAACTTATCGCCAATAGCAACCTTTCCAACGCCTGCAGGGGTACCTGTATAAATTAAATCACCTACTTTTAGCGTAAAGTAATTAGACACAAACGAAACGATTTTTTCAAAAGAAAATATCATATCATGACTATTGCCTTTTTGCACGGTTTCGCCATTTTTGGTTAAATGAAAGGCAATGTTTCCTATTTCTTGTTTATCGCTATCAAACACCGAATCGAGGGTGATAAAAGAACCCAAGGGGGCCGAACCATCAAAGGCTTTGGCTAGTTCCCAAGGTAAACCTTTTGCCTTTAGTTCAGATTGCACATCGCGGGCAGTAAAATCAATACCTAAACCGATTTCATTAAAATAATTTCGGGCAAATTTTTCTTGTATTTTCTTTCCCATTTTGCTGATGCGAATAACCAATTCAACTTCATGGTGCACATCATTACTAAAATCGGGTAGGTAAAAAGGCGCTCCATCTTTTAATAAAGCCGTATCAGGCTTGCTAAATATCACAGGATTTTCTGGGACAGCATTACCTAATTCAACTGCATGTGCCCCATAGTTTCTGCCAACACAAAATATTTTCATATAAAGAATATTATTAGGCACAATAATACAATTGTGAGGTATTATTTAATAATGAACTTTTAAGAGTCATAAATAGAACGAGCGGACGCTCGCACAGTAGTTGAACAATGTTTATTACTTTTTACTAATCAGTTCCCAAACGTCTCCTGTTTTAGTAAATAATTTTATGATTCCATCTGTTCGTGTATAATAGCATCCGTAATTTATAGGCTGTGGGCTAATATTATCATCAGAGTAGAAGTAAATATTATAATAATTTTTACTTTGAATCGTGATTGAATCCTGAATTTTTTGGTGTGGACTTGTGCTCCACAAATACGCTGTATTTATATATAAATCATCAAAGTTAATTTCAAAATACATTGTACCGCTTGATGAAAGAAATTGATTTAATACTATAGCCTTATTGTTTGATTTGCTTGAATAGGCAATCCCCCTTCCTTCTCGTCTGGTCTCAATAACGCAATCAGCGCCACCAAATGAACTATTTGAATAGCTCGTCCATTTTGACTCTCCAATAAAAGTCACTGTATCACCCGTATTTACGTGAAGAAAAGTAAGCGTTTCACCTCCTTTATAAGGTATTAAATCTTTATTTGATTGCGGAATATTTGCATATTCAACAGTCGTCCCATTGCATCCTTTATCTTTTGAGCAAGAAGTATAAAACAATAAAAAAACAAGGCTGATAAAGACGATTTTTATTCTCATAGTCATTGCATTTTGGTAATATCCTTAAACACAAAAGTAAATTAAAATTCGGCAAATACTTAGTTCTTATTTGGCTTGCCAAAACACTTTTGTATCCACTTTATAAGAACTCAACATTAGTAGTATCAAAGTATAAGAGTTTAACAAATGGAACGAGCGGACGCTCGCACCAACTTATGGGCTCGGTTTCTAGTAAGATATTCATGTGTCGAAAATAAGAAATTCCATTCATGGTGCTTTAATGCCTTGCGTAAAGATAATTATACATGACATCGAAATAATAATATATTCGAGTAAATTTTAATCCATGAGACAATTATTACTTATCCTTTCTTTACTATTTACAAGTATTGTTTACGCTCAAAACTTTGTACCAAAAGAGCATTATAACAAAAGAGAGGTTTATATCCCCATGCGAGATGGGACAAGGCTTTTCACAGCCATATACACCCCAAAAGACTCTTCGAAAAAGTATGCAGTTTTGCTTAACAGAACGCCTTACAGTGTGGCACCTTATGGTGAGAATAATTTTCCTGCAGCCTTGCGTCCATCAGAAAATTTTGCCAGAGAAGGCTATATTTTTGTGATACAAGATGTGAGAGGAAAGAACATGTCGGAAGGTGAATTTGTGAACATGACACCTCAATTAACAGGTAAAAAATCAAAGCAAGATTTTGATGAAAGCACAGACACCTATGATTGCATTGAATGGGTATTGAAAAACATTAAGAATAACAATGGTAAAGTGGGTCAGTGGGGAATTTCATACCCTGGTTTTTACACTTCAGCAGGTATGATAAATGCGCATCCTGCCTTGAAAGCATCATCACCTCAAGCACCCATTTGCGACTGGTTTACAGGAGACGATTTTCATCATAATGGTGCCTTTTTCTTGCCACATTTTTTTGGTTTCAACTATTCATTTGGACAAGTTAGAAAAGGTCCTGAAATTGGGACTTGGAAAGGTATTGATTTCCCCACACAAGATGGCTACAAGTTTTATTTAAACTATCTAGGACCATTGAAAAACGTTAATAATTTTTACCAAAACAAAGTACCCTTTTGGAATGAAATGATGAAGCACGAAAGCTATGATGAGTTTTGGAAAATAAGAAACCTTAGACCTCATCTAAAAAATATCAAGCCAGCCGTTTTGGTGGTGGGAGGTTGGTTTGATGCCGAAAATCTTTATGGGGCTCTTCAAACTTACAAAACCATAGAAAAACAAAGTCCCAAAACCAGCAATGGATTGGTAATGGGGCCTTGGATACATGGTGGTTGGAACAGAACCAAAGGTGAATTTTTAGGAGATATCAATTTCCAACAAAAAACAAGTTGGTATTATCGTGATAGCATTGAGTTTCCTTTCTTTAACTATTATTTGTATGGAAGAGGAAACTATAAACCAAAAGAAGCCATCGTTTTTGAAACAGGCAGCAACGAATGGAAGAAATATGAGACTTGGCCTCCACAAAATACCGTAAATGAAACTTTCTATCTTGGACCAAAAGGCAAATTGACAAAAAGTGCTAATGAATCGGCAGAAGAGTTTATCAGTGATCCAAACAAACCCGTTCCTTACATGGTGAATTGCGAGACTGGCATGACTAAAGAATACATGGTGGCTGACCAAAGGTTTGCATCTACAAGGCCTGATGTTTTAGCATATGAAAGTGAAAGTATGGAAGAAAACACAACCTATGCAGGATCCATTCAAGTAAAATTGAAGGTATCTACAAGCAGCACAGATGCTGATTGGATAGTAAAAATAATTGATATGTATCCTGACAATGCAGCTATTGATTCGGTTAATGGCAAAGCAGTGAAAATGGGCGGTTATCAGATGTTGGTAAGAGGAGATGTGATGAGGGGAAAATTCAGAAATAGTTTTGAAAAACCTGAAGCATTTGTACCCAATCAAGTAACGGATGTCAACTTTGAAATCAATGATATTAACCACACCTTTAGAAAAGGACATAAACTTATGATTCAGGTGCAAAGCACTTGGTTTCCTCTGGTGGACCGCAATCCACAGCAATTTATGAATGTGTTTGATGCAAACGAAAGTGATTTTTTAAAGGCTACACACAAGGTGTTTGGCAGTTCATCAATTAGTTTATTAAAACTAAGCAAATGAAAAGATTAATCTTATTGTTATCAATATTTTTATCTATTCAATGTAAGTCTCAAAATGCAGAAGAAACAGAAGTAAAGGCCTGCATTGAGAAGCTTTTTAAAGCCATGCAATTAGGCGATTCAGCCATGGCAAAATCATGCTTCGACCCATCTGCACGTTTGCAAACAGCCATATTTAACCCTAAAACAAAAAAGACAATTCTAGAAAATGAACATATAGATTCATTTATGGTTCAAGTCAATTCTATAAAGAAGAACCACATTGTTATTGAAGAAAGAGTGATTAATTATGACATAAAAATAGATTACCCACTTGCAAGTGTTTGGGCTGATTATGAGTTTTATGTAAATGAAAAGCTAACGCATATCGGGGTTGACGCTATTCAACTTTTCAAATCAGACTCGGGTTGGAAAATCATCCAAATATGCGATACAAGGAGAAGAAAATAGTTTTATAACACTTTAATCATTTAGAAATTTAAACCTATTTATTTGTGTCTAAAATGTGGATTAAAACTTTGCTAATTAATAGTAAATTGCTAATTATTATAAAATTAACAAGATTGTAATAATGAAATAACAGCGATACTATATTATTTTATTTGCTATTGTTTTATGGGGGAATTAATATTTACTGCTAAAATATGACTAGGCTGCTAAGCAAAATACAAATAAAATATTTGAATACTCTTAAATGGGTTATCTGCCTATTAGGGCTATTTTTTTCAAACCTTGCTTTTACCCAATCCAGTAAAATCGATAGCCTTTCAAAGGAAATTAAAACCCATAAAAAACAGGATGCCATTTGGGTAGAACTCCATGTTGAATTAGCCAATCAATACCTAAATATTTTTCCAGATTCACTTGAACCATTAGCAGAAAGAGGTTTGGTTGTTGCCAAGAAAATTGCGGACGTCAATGGCATGGCTGAGTGTATGAAACTATTAAGTATAGCTAATTATTACAAAGGCCAACTCGAAAAAGCAATTGCTTACAATAAATTAGCACTTATTATCTATCAGCAAACAAATAACAAAAAGGGGCAAGGCTTTATTTATAATAGTTTAGCCATTATTTTTCATCAACAGTCAAAATATAATGAAGCCATTGAAT
>RGVD01000121.1 GCA_010027395.1 Bacteroidota bacterium | reverse complement strand
GCGATTGAATAAGTTTATGATTTAGCTTATCTGTTAAAGGCGATATTTGCGGTTCAATCTCAGTTACAAAAAATAAATAAGCTTGCTCTAACTCTTTATTGGTGGTATCACAAGTCATGCGCACGTAGCGCCATGCCATGTCCTCACTAATAAAAGCTTCTAACTCACTTCTGTCTTTCAACCAATTTTCTAAATCAGTTTTATTGTTGATTTCTCTTTCTAATAATTGATTGAAGTAAGGTGATAAAACATCCCAAGAACTTACTTTTAATTTATTGGGTAAAAATCTGCGCTGAATAATAGTTATCATAATTGTAAAAGCTTTATGCGAGTTTAGGAATTATATCTGAAATAATCTTAATTAACTTATATCAGCCATTGGTATGCTAATTATGATCTTTTGAAAAACGATTAAAAAAACGGATAGTTTCGTTCAGGCCGAACATTTCCCGGAAGGTATAAAAAAAAGTCATAATGATTACGTTATTGAAGTTTTAACAGCAATTAATACCACAAAGAATGAACATAGTGGAATGAAATTGCTAACCCTGCTAGTTGAGTCACTTCACAGCATCCTTCGATTTTATGTAGGATTGCTATAAAAATATAAAAGCCAGCAGAGCTGGCTTTTATATGAAAATAAATTTTAGATTTATACAGATTTTGGTCTGTAAGTATTGGTACTAGCAGCAGATTTGGTACTTACTTTGGTTGCTTTTGGTTGAGCGGTTTTGGCTGCAGTTTTCTTTGGTGCGGCCTTTTTAGCTGTAGTTTTCTTAGGTTTTTCTTCTACTGCTGCTTCCACGTTTTCTTCTTCTTTGTTTTCGTCAACAGCAGTTTCTTCAGTTTTTTCTTCTGCTAGTTTAGCAAAATCTAATACATCCTTCAAAGCAGCATACCAATTGATTAATTTTTTGATATCACTGTCATATACGCGTTCGCTATCTAAGTCTATTGTTTCAATTAAATATTGACGTTGTGCTTTTGCATCATCTTTAGGTGTTGGAACATTTCCTTTGGCATTAATTTTTACCAATACTTGGGCCAAGTGTAAATCACCTTCTTGGGCATACATACTGATATCTTCAAGCACCGAAACTTTATCTTGGTAGCTAGTAGCAAATCTCTTACCAGTACCAATTGTTTCTAATATCAAACCATTTTTAGTTCTGCCAATAATTTTGTGCAAACCACCTTGACCAGAAACGGCAACTATATCTTTTAATTCCATGTCTTATTATTTTTTAAAAAGTGTGCAAATGTAACATTTTTTGAAAATTTGCCACCATGCTATAAAATTGCCATTTTTTATGAGAAGAAATTTTACAGCGTTTAGTTTGCTTTTTGGGATGCAGATATGTTTCCTTTCTGTTAGTGCCCAATTGATAAATATTGAAAGCAAGCGCATGGAGGCTGCAAAAGAAGGTTGGGCAGGGCAAGGAGAATTTGCTTATGCCTTCATCAAAAATCAGAATACTTTCTCGCAAATGAGCACCCGCCTTAATTTTATTTACAATAAAAAACAAAACACCTACATCATTCTAACTGACTTGTCATTTATTCAATCTTCGGCAGGAGATTTTGAAAATGCAGGATTTCAGCATGTAAGATACAATTATGCAAAAACAAATAAATTAACCTACGAAGCCTATTCGCAAGTACAATATAGCAAGCAAATGCACCTTTATCCAAGGTACGCAATTGGTGCCGGTCCCCGCTATAAGATATTTAAGAATGATAGTGTAAGGGTTTATGCTGGGGCATCCTTGTTATTTGAACACGAGCAATTACAAGAGCCTTATGCCATCATGTCTAATGAGAGATTGACAGGTTATTTTTCTTGTATAATCAATAAAATACCTAACGTAACGGTTGATTTTATGATGATGTTTCAACCTCGTTTGTTCGATTTTAATGATGTTCGTTTTCAAAGCGAATTGAGGCTTGATTTTCCCGTATCTAGCCAATTGAAATTTCGCTTTGCCACATCAATTTACAATGATAGTAAGCCACCTGCAGGTGTACCTAATAATTTCACCCAGGCTAGAAATAGTATCATTTACAATTTCTAAGAATTATCAATCTGCATGAAATACGCGTTATTATTATAAATTTGCCTAATTTAGAACTAAAATCAAGCTTTATGGAAATTGTAGAAGCCTATAAACCAAAACATAAAATCAGAATTGTAACAGCTGCAGCCTTGTTCGATGGCCATGATGCTGCTATCAATATTATGCGTAGAATTATTCAAGCCAGTGGGGCAGAAGTAATTCACCTTGGTCACGATAGAAGCGCTGAAGAAGTGGTGGACACCGCCATTCAAGAAGATGCAAATGCTATTGCTATGACCTCATACCAAGGTGGCCATGTGGAGTATTTTAAATATATGCATGATTTGTTGGTGCAAAAAGGTTGTGATCATATTAAGATTTTTGGAGGTGGTGGAGGAACCATTCTTCCTGAAGAGATAGCTGAATTGCAAGATTATGGCATTACACGTATTTACCATCCTGATGATGGACGTGCCATGGGATTGCAAGGCATGATAAATGATATGCTTGAGAAATGCGATTTTGCTACAGGTACCAACCTGAATGGTGAAGTGAAGCATTTGAAAGACAAGGACTATAAATCAATTGCAAAATTGATTTCTGCTGCCGAAAATTTTCCTGAAGATTTTGAACCGTTTCATAACGAAATCAATAGATCAAGTAATCATGATATAACCATTCCAGTCCTTGGTATCACCGGAACTGGTGGAGCAGGTAAGTCTTCTTTGGTTGACGAATTGGTTCGTAGGTTTTTGTTAGATTTTAAAAATAAAACAGTTGCCATTATATCAGTAGATCCAAGTAAACGCAAAACAGGTGGTGCATTATTGGGTGATAGAATTAGAATGAATTCTATCAAAAATCCAAGGGTGTATATGCGTTCTTTGGCTACTCGTCAAAGCAATTTGGCTTTATCAAAATATGTGAAAGAAGCGGTGGATATTGTGAAAGCCGCAAATTTCGATTTGATTATTTTGGAAACATCGGGCATTGGTCAAAGCGACACTGAAATCATTGAGCATAGCAATACAAGCTTATATGTGATGACACCTGAATATGGTGCTGCCACGCAATTAGAAAAAATTGATATGCTTGATTTTGCTGATATCATTGCTATCAATAAGTTTGATAAAAAAGGTGCCTTAGATGCCTTGCGTGATGTTAAAAAACAATACCAACGCAACCATAAATTGTTTGATAAGAATGCAGATGATATGCCTGTTTACGGCACCATTGCCAGTCAGTTTAACGACCCTGGTATGAATAGCTTGTACAAATCAATTATGGATAAAATAGTTGAGAAAACAGGAGCTGATTTAAAATCAACTTATCATATAAGCGATGAGATGAGTGAGAAAATATACATCATTCCTCCTTCGCGTACACGCTATCTTTCAGAGATTTCTGAAAACAACCGTGGATATGATAGATGGGTTCAAAAACAAGTAGAAATTGCTGATAAATTGTATGGTATCAGAACAGCTATTACAGCATTATCATCCAACAAAAATACTGACCCGAATTTGATTACAGCACTAGAGGCTGCTTATAAAGAAATTGAATTAAACCTAGACCCAAAGAACAAATTATTATTAGAAACTTGGGAAGATAAAAAGAACCTTTTCCGTGACGAATACTACGTTTTTAAGGTAAGGGATAAAGAGATAAAAATTAAAACACATTCCGAATCATTATCTCATTCGCAAATACCAAAAGTGGCTGTGCCAAAGTTCAGAGCTTGGGGTGAGATTTTGCAATGGGCTTTGCAAGAAAATTTCCCTGGAGATTTTCCTTACACTGCGGGGATTTATCCATTCAAACGTGAAGGCGAAGACCCTACTCGTATGTTTGCAGGAGAAGGTGGACCAGAGCGCACTAACAAGCGTTTTCATTATGTATCGCAAGGCATGCCAGCTAAGCGCTTAAGTACCGCTTTCGATTCGGTTACGTTATATGGAAACGACCCTGACCATCGTCCTGATATTTATGGTAAAATAGGAAATTCAGGGGTGAGTGTATGGAGTTTGGATGCTGCTAAAAAATTGTATTCGGGCTTTAACCTAGCCGATCCTAAAACTTCTGTTTCCATGACCATTAATGGTCCTGCGGCCATTATCTGTGCATTTTTTATGAATGCTGCTATTGACCAACAATGTGAACTTTACATTAAAGCCAATGGCTTGGTTGATGAAGTGAATAATAAGATTGATGATATTTTTAAGGCTAAAGGATTATCAAGACCCAGTTATAACGAAACCATGCCTGAAAGCAATGATGGCCTAGGTTTGATGCTATTGGGTGTTACGGGTGATATGGTGTTACCGGCTGATATTTATAGCAAAATTAAGGTTGATACATTAAAGCAAGTGCGAGGCACAGTGCAAGCTGATATTTTGAAAGAAGACCAAGCACAAAACACTTGTATTTTCTCTACTGAGTTTTCTTTGCGAGTGATGGGTGATGTACAGCAATATTTTATTGATAATGCTGTACGTAATTTCTATTCAGTATCTATTAGCGGTTATCATATTGCCGAGGCTGGTGCCAACCCAATCACACAGCTTGCCTTAACACTTTCAAACGGATTTACTTTTGTTGAGTATTACTTAAGCAGAGGTATGAATATTGATGATTTCGCTCCTAATTTATCGTTCTTCTTCTCAAACGGAATTGATCCAGAATATTCAGTGATTGGTCGCGTGAGCCGCAGAATTTGGGCTAAAGCCATGAAACTAAAATATGGTGGAAACGAGCGAAGCCAAATGTTGAAGTATCATATTCAAACAAGTGGTCGTTCCTTACATGCACAAGAGATAGATTTTAACGATATACGTACCACTTTGCAAGCATTATATGCTATCTATGATAATTGTAATTCGCTTCATACGAATGCCTATGATGAGGCCATTACCACTCCTACAGAGGAATCAGTTAGACGTGCTATGGCTATTCAGTTAATCATTAACCGCGAGTTAGGTTTGGCTAAAAACGAAAATCCTTTACAAGGTTCATTCATTATTGAAGAATTAACAGACATTGTGGAGGAAGCAGTATTATCTGAGTTTGATAAAATCACTGAACGTGGCGGTGTATTAGGTGCTATGGAAACCATGTATCAGCGTAATAAAATACAAGAAGAAAGTATGTATTACGAGATGCAAAAACATACAGGGGAGTTTCCAATTATAGGCGTAAATACATTTTTAAGCAGTAAAGGCTCACCAACTGTTTTGCCTAAAGAAGTAATCCGTTCAACCACCGAAGAAAAAGAATACCAAATAACCATGTTGAACCAGTTGAAGAAAGCCAACGAAGAAAAAGGAAAAGAAATGCTTCATCGTTTGCAACAGGTGGCAATACATAACAAAAACATATTTGCCGAATTAATGGAAACCGTAAAATATTGTTCATTGGGACAAATAACCAATGCCCTATTTGAAGTAGGTGGACAGTATAGAAGGAATATGTAAAATGAATGTGTACGGAATTAATAAAGATTTGTATTTGTTTGAGTGTAATAACCTTGCATATATAGATTATGAAAATAGAATATTGATAAATTCTTTAAAGAAGTTGAATCGTAATGTAGAGAATTCATTTAATGAAACAATAACAGCTTTAGAAAATAAAATTAGAAATGATGCTCATTATATTTCATTTACTGATGAAAAAGATTTACAATCAAGCTATTTAAATCAGGTTTATGATTTTGAAATAGAAACAATTAAAAACTTGAATAGGCAACAGCGCTATGCCATAATTTTGATTGTATTCTCATTTTTTGAAAGTAGGTTAGATTTTATTTCAAAAGTTGTTAGGATGAAATCTAAAAAGACTATTCCTACTAAAATTGACTATATAAAAATGAAAATACCTGTTAACGATTTGACAGTGTATTGGAAATATTTGAGCGAAACTCTTAACGATACTCTATCAGATTGTAATGAAGCATTTGAATTTATTAATTCTCAAAAATTTGTAAGAGATAAAATTGCTCATAAAAATGGTGTTTTTCGTAAAAAGGATGAGAAAGATGATTATAAATTTATCAAAACAATTTATACGAATAATACAAAGTTTGATAATGAATGTAGAATTGATATATTAAATGGCAACTATGTTAATTTATTACTTTTAAAAACAGATGAGTTGCTGTATATTTTATTAGTTATTATTGACAAGAAATATAATAAATAGTAACTTTTAGCATATGGGAAATTGGATAGAGCCGATGACAATTAGAACACTTTCCAAGAACGGTAAAATATGGGGTGGAGTGGGTTTTACTGATATAATAGCTGTTCAGAAAGAACTTAAGAAAGATAATATTGACATTGGAAATAATTTTAAAATTATTGGAATGGATGCAATATTCATAAACCATGATGTAAAAATAGGTATGAATGTAACATTTAAGCAAACAGATGGTTGGGTAGAAAGGGCGAACGTTGTTATTTCATCTGGGACTATAATTGGAGATGATTGTTCTTTTGAACATGAAACTCATTTTGGGTATAATTGTATATTAGGAAATAATATTAAAGTTGACTGTCGTTGCACATTTGATTCGGAAGTTTTAATTGGAAGTAATGTTATAATAGAAAGGTGTTGTAAAATAATTGATAATTCTATAATTGGAAATAATGTAACTATTGGTGTTGGATCTGAAATTTACAATTCAATTATTGCAGATAATGTTTTAATAGGTAATCATGTGAAATTAAAAAATTGCAAAATAGACAAATATTCAATTATTGAAAATTATGTTAACATGATTTCAAATAAAATCACGATATGATTTAAAAACATTTTCAAAAATCATCATCCAACTTCAAAACTCATATATGGCTTTTCAGCCTTTGCAGGCGTCCGCCTGCAAAGGCTGAAAAGCCATAACAATATAATGTTGCACAACATCTCCAAATCATCACCGCACCTTAAAACTCAAAAAAGGTTTTGTTTGAATGGCTTGTTTTCGGCTAATAATTTTCCCGCTATGTAGTTTGTGTACAGGAAAAATAATATCCCAGTTTTTGCCCCAAACCAATTCGCCTTTTTCTACTTTAAATGTTTTAAACTTAGCTGGTAATTTATATTCAGGGTAAGTACGTTCGTGTTTAAATAAATACTCCTTAAAATCCACAATACGGTTGGTTCCATCATTAAAATAAATATGGATTTTGTAATCACTAAGGTATTCGGCTTTTTCAACTTTTAAAGAAATCATTTCTTTTTGTTAATTTTTTCAACGCTTGGTTTCACTCCAAAAATAAAAAATTGATTCCATTTTGTAACTATACCATCAGCATGTTCTTTAATAAAATCAATTGTTAATGCAATATCACTTGATTTTAGAATTTCTTTACCCTTTACTTTTCTAACATCTATTCTTGTTAAGACCCCCTTCTCGTAAATTAATTCAAACTTCATTTCACATTCAGCCTTTCTCACATGAACGTGTACTGGCAAATGTTCGCCTGAATAAAAATAAAAAATCAAGCCGAGGTATTCATATATTTTTGGCATAAGCAAATGTATTAAATATTATTTTTGAAATATAAATTAAAATAGAGACGTTGTATGCAACTTCTCTACGAATTCAAAACATGCCCGACAAATTCAAAAATACATATCGCATTAAATCTGCTAGGTTAGCGGGATATGATTACCGAAACGAAGGTTTGTATTTTGTTACCATCTGCACCAAAAACAAATTTCATTATTTTGGTGAAATTGAAAATGGCAATTTGTTATTGAATGAAATCGGTTTGATTGCCCATAAATATTGGGCTGAAATACCACAACATTTTAACCATGTTTCATTGGATGAATTTGTGATTATGCCCAACCATATTCACGGAATTATTTGTATTGACGAG